>CALPQG020000347.1 GCA_943325655.2 Bifidobacterium breve
AAGAAAATAAACCATTCATGGAGCGAAATTGTAAGAATAAGCAATACACAAAAAATGATTACCACCATTGCCCAAAAAGAAGATAATCAATGGATTGGAAAACGAACATGCTCCCTGCCAGAACCTAAATTAGTAGCTATTTATGAAGCATTAAATTATAAACAAAAACATAAATTTGTAGTCCTGAAAATCCCACATCGAAAAGAGCTAATTGTAGATAATCAGGATTTTAGCTGATATTTACTGCAAGTTGGGTTAAAATCACAATTAGAAAAGCACAACGGCATTCAATTGACAGATAAAGAGTTTGACAGAATAGTCAATATGCTCAATAAAGGGTCTGTATTTGAAAAGGCTAAAACATTAAGAGCCAAACAGCATCTTGTTCGTGACAATGGCGATAACCTCTATTTTGAGTTTATCAATACCGATTTTTGGTGTCAGAATGAGTTTCAGGTCACACACCAAATTACCATGGAAGGCAAGTATAAAAATCGTTATGATGTTACTTTGCTTATCAACGGTTTGCCTTTGGTTCAAACTTATATTTTATTTGGTGAAGCGCAACATTATTTGAAACTAGTGAAGTTCTAAACCCAAACGACGACGAAATTCTTCCAATTGAGGATAATGTTCCAACAAATAATTAAACTTATCCTGATTGGTGTACAATTGTTTCTTGGATTCTGATTGGCTGATGGTGGCATCCAACTGTAAACTAGAATTTTGAACTTTATTTCTCAAATATTCCAATACATCACCACGAAGTTCTTTAAGGATGTCCAATTGCAATTGGTTGTCGACTTCAAAAGCAATGGTCATGTCAGGATGCAAAACAATTTTTCTATTGGCAAAAATGACAAAATGATTCATATCTCCTGCCTGCCTTTTTATTTCAGCATATTCATTCCAACATTTCAGCAATTCAGCCTGATCAACGGGGTTTGCCACATTGGCCGTTACCGATTCTTCATCCTTTTTTAAGACTTCAGGAGTTGCAGAAATTTTATTTTGAATGGCACTTAAAGAAGCTAATTTTGGGGTAACTTTTATACTTCCTGATTGCACGATGGCTACCGCCGGACTCATTGGAGGAGCAGCAATAGGAACAACAGGAACAGGTGAAGTGGTATTTACAGTTGAAGGAGTACTCGTCGTAACTGGTGATGCAGGACTAGTTGTTACGCTATTGCTTTTTTTTTTAATTCTTCGGTCGTAGCAATCAAGGTTTTGGACAAATTCAAGGCCGCATTGATATGCGCCAATTTCATCAAAGCCATTTCTACATGCAACCTGTGATTTTTGCTGCTTTTGTATTGCATATCGTTCTGATTGGCGATATTCAATGCAGTCATTAAAAATGAAATACTGGCTTTGGCAGCCTGTTCCAAATATTTTTTCTCGATATTTTCTGATACCTGAAGTAACTTTACAGTAACGGCATCTTTACACACCATTAAATTCCTAAAATGTTCCGCCAAGCCAACAATGAAATTGTGACCATCAAAACCATTTCTCAAAATTTCATCAAAAATCAATAAGTTATCAGCCACATTTTCAGCCAACAATGCATCGGTCACTTTAAAATAGTAATCATAATCAAGAATGTGTAAGTTCTTGATTGTGTTTTGGTAAGTAATATTGTTGTCTGATGAAAAAGTAACAATCAAATCAAACATAGACAAAGCATCTCTCAAACCGCCATCCGCTTTTAGTGCGATGGTATCTAATGCTTCCTGTTCAAAAGTGATGGTTTCTTTTACAGCGATTTTAGCCAAATGCTGAGAAATGTCTTTTAATTGTATCCTGTTGAAATCAAAAATCTGACAACGTGATAAAATCGTTGGTATGATTTTGTGTTTTTCAGTCGTAGCCAAAATAAATTTGGCATAAGCTGGTGGTTCTTCCAAAGTTTTCAAAAATGCATTAAAAGCTGCATTTGAAAGCATGTGAACCTCATCTATGATATATACTTTAAATTTGCTTCCTGCCTGAGGTGCATAACGCACTTGTTCAACCAGGTTACGAATATCGTCTACAGAGTTATTTGAAGCAGCATCAAGCTCATAAAAATTCATTGAAGTACCCGCATTGAAACTTTTGCAATTGTCGCAAACGTCACATGCTTCTCCTTCAGGTTTGAGGTTAATGCAATTGATGGTTTTGGCTAAAATACGTGCACAGGTAGTTTTACCTACCCCACGAGGACCGCAGAATAAAAATGCCTGGGCCAACTGGTTGTTTTTAATGGCATTTTGTAAAGTCGTCGTAATATGTGATTGTCCCACTACCGTGTCAAAGGTACTAGGGCGATACTTCCGAGCCGATACTACAAAATCTTCCATTTTACAAGATTAACATTTTTTCAATTGAGATAAAAATGATTGTGCTATTTTTATAGAATAAATATTCAAATTAAAAGAATATATTTGGCTCTAGTTGATTCTTGTGGGTAGATATTATTATTACAGATTTATTATATAAGGGCGTTACCCTTCGGGCCCGAGCTTTCGGCACTCGCTTTTTCTTTGTTATCATAAAGCATTGTTTATTATTACATTTTACAACAAAGAAAAGAGCTCAAACATCCCGAAGCATCGGGACAATCTCTAACGCTCAGTACTAAACGAAAATCTTCATGATATAAATATACTCATGATTTGTAAAAGTATACGAAATATTTTATATCCTAATTATCCTTACCCAAACAAATCATATCGAGCCATATTTATTGAATTCTATCTAAAGTCACAAAATCAAAAGCATACTCATTTTTTTCATCTGCTTCATGTGATTCTCTGGAGGTTTCTTTGAATTTTGTATCATCAATTTCAGGGAAGAATACATCTCCTTCAATAGTGGCTTTGACTTCGGTCAAATAAATACGATCGGTCAGGTCAAGTGATTGCTTGTAAATCTCGCCACCGCCAATGATAAAAGTTTCGGTTTCATTGTTTGACTTGCAAAGTGCCAAAGCCTCTTCCAACGAATGTTGTACCGAACAACCTTCTACAATATATTTTAGATCTCTTGTAACAATTACAGTTACACGGTTTGGAAGCGGTTTTCCAATAGATTCATAGGTTTTTCTTCCCATCACTATATGATGGTTGGTAGTTAACTGACGGAATAGCTTAAAATCTGTCGGTAAATACCATAACATCTTATTATCTTTTCCTATTACTCTGTTTTGCGCTAAGGCTACAATTATACTTATTTTCATTACAAAACACTTCGAAGTTAATTTATTCTAAATAGTAGATTATTCTAAAACTAATCTATTACCTCTTAAAAAATCTTCAACATTCATTCGTTTTTTCCCTTCCAGTTGAAGAGACAATATTCCAATCTGACCTTGTTTTGTTTGAAAATGAATAAATGTCTTTCCGTCAGTTAAAAGATTTCCAATTTCTCCTTTTTTACTTTCATTCACA
>CALPQG020000348.1 GCA_943325655.2 Bifidobacterium breve
ATTGTTGAATTTACAAATAATCAATGGAAGGAAAATGTCAAAACAAATACCGTTATTGAAAATTTCAGAACAGTACTTTCACTGAAAGACAATGTTTTTTCAAATTTTGAAACTACTGAAGATGATAATAAAATGGACGACATAAATTCTTATAAAGTTAAAGTTCGAGATAGCGACAACATCATTAACATTCAAAAATTTGCCCAGGTAGTAAAATCCAATGCATCCTTATTTTCGAAGTATTTAGATCAATAATATTAAGTAAATCTGAAATTTATATATTCTGTTAATCTGAAAAATGCATTTACGTTTACTGTTATTACTGAGTTTTTTTACTTCTGCTCTTTTTGGGCAATCGACCATGCCGGTACAAGTTACCACCAGAATGTTACCTCCTTATGCTGTTTCCCTGGCAGATTATAGCATCAGTGGTGACAACAGAATTTATTTTACCATGCTGCAAACAGATGCCCAGTTTACGGGTACGGTTGATGTCATGTACCGTTTACACATCAAAAATCTTGATGGGCTGCACCTTATTTCTCGTGATATAGCAAATGCCAGCCTAACTTCTGACCAAACTGTATTACATCCAAATGTGCCTTTGACACTTACGGGAAATGACCTGGCTGCTTTTTTTGACCCAACGAATTTAAGTGTGGTATCGGGATCATTGGCCAGTGCCAACGAATTGAAAGATGGTGTATATACTTTTACCTTGCAGGTTTTACTCAAAGGATCTGAAATCACGTTGTCTAATATTGTTAAAGACAATTTCCCGATTTTCCTGCAACGCAATGATCCGCCATTGTTGATGATGCCTTTCAAAAATGATTTTATTGATGCTACAAATCCTACAGCTTCTATCAATTTGACTTGGACACCGCGTAATATTTCTCCGGTTTCCTCAGGGTTAAAATACCTGGTATACCTGTTCAGAATTGAAGACGATGACAATCCTGCATCAGCTTATGTTACTATGGATAATTTTTCAAATTCCAACATTGGTGATGTTTCATTTGGATTAATTGACAGTACGGTTGCTACTTCTTATACGCTTACTCCTATCGTTTACAGTGGTATGCTTCCTGGATACCGCTATGCCTGGATGGTAGAAGCCAAAGATCCTGGATCAAAAGGGATTTTCAAAAACAATGGTAGGTCAGAAGTCTTTTGGTTCAAGTACGATGTTCCCTGTCCAAAAATGATTGCACCGGTGTTAGACCCTAATGGCAATGGTGGTTTTGCCTTGCAATTACCAGCTTCTCCTCATGATAAACTTTTGGTTCAATACCGAAAATTTGGTACCAAAGATCCATGGTCAGGCTGGGAAGAAACCAATCCGAATCCCAATGTTCCCATGACCTTGAATTCTCCCATGCTTGAGGCGGGTAAAACCTATGAAGTGCAAGTGGCAGGACAATGTCGTAGTAAAAGAGCTAATTTAGAAACTTATACCACCGTGCCTTATGTGTATGCCGGGCACCTGACCATTCCTGTTGAAAACTTACAGTGCGAACCTCCAACTCGATTTACACCTAAGTTCACTGCCACTACCACCAGCATTGATTTTGATGCGGAAGGTGGCGTAAAAACTTACCAGGTTTATTACAGAACCCAGGGGGCAGCCTCTTTTCAGGGACCTGTTGAAGTGAGTACCAGTCATGCAGATATTCCCTTATTGCCAACAGTCGGCACGCCAATAGAAGTCAGAATAGATGTAGTTTGTTTGGACCAATCGGTGAAACTCGGTACGCCATATTTGATCACGACTACCAGTACCGTTGCTGGTACCTGTGGTGTTCCTCAGCCTTTTGCTTTGACAACAGTTACGGATGCAGCTACTCAAAAGACCACCATTACCTGGCCTTCTTTTCCCGAAAACACGGGGTTTAATTTTAGCTACAAATTGCAAGGTTCATTAAGTGCTGCAATTGTTGTAAGCCCAATTATTCCCCAAGTGGAAATCACTGGCTTAGTCCCAACCAAGGTATATGAATACACCCTTACACCCATTTGTAATGGTTTACCAAGCCTGGATCAAAAAGGACTTTTCATGATTTCGGAAGGCATTCCGATAGACAGTGGCACTGGTTCCTGTTTTAGGCCTGCTACCATTGTCAGTGAGGTCAATGATGACCTTACAGCCAATATTGCCTGGGACAAAATTGAAGGTGCCAAAGGCTATGAATTGTTTTACAAACAAGACCTGCAAACTGATGACGAATGGACTTTTGTGCCGGTATCAGGCAATACCTACAAAATAAAATCGCTTAGCCCCAAAACCGTTTACCAATACAAAGTGCGTGTAAACTGTAGCGACGGTGGACAAAGTAAATATACTGACATCAAATCATTTGTGACCGATGTCATTTTACCTCCGGGATCTTGTGCCAAAATAAGTAAAGTAGATACCATTGCTATCAGCAAATCTTCTTTGCATATTTATTGGGACAGCACCGCGTCAACCTATACTTCTTATACTGTTTTTTACAAAGAAGAAACCCAAAAAGTAACCGATTGGTACAGCCAGCAAAGTACCAAAGCCAATGCCATCATTGATTTACTTCAATCAGGGAAAGTATACAATGTGCGTATTGAAGGACATTGTGGGGTAAAAGATGCCAGCAATTCAGACGTATTTGATTTCAAAACCAAGGCTGATGTGCCCAAGGTTTGTGGTGGAAGCCCGAATCCTTTTAAAATTAGTACAGGCAGTGGAACACTTACTGAAACTGATATATTTGACGCCGCGGATTTCAAAATTCAGATTACAAGTTTAACCGGCACACAAGACAATTACTCGGGAGAAGGAACTGTGGTCATGCCATTCATGAATTATGCCATGGTATTGGTTACTTTCTCTCACCTCCAGGTAGACGAAAACCTCCGCATGTCGGGTGGAACAGTGGTGGTGAAATCTGCGAAAGTAATTCCTATTGGGGCTGATTTGTCACAAAAAGTAAAATCTTACTCAGACTATATCGACGACCAATTACTCACCTATACCCAATACCTCGATAAGGTCAATGGCTTAATGGATGACCTGGATAAATATGCTGCTGAAGCCGATGGAGGAAACAATGTAGGGAAAGTGAAAACGGGTGACAATGCTGTTGGGGCAACGATCAGTACGGCCACATTGAGTCCTGATAAAGTTACCACAGGAGCCGATGGGACCATTTCTTACAATGGCACCAGTTTGGGCGTAAAAGCGCCAACCACCATAGCCGATCAAAATGGAGGAGTATATGCAGTGGCCACCAATGGTACTACTACCAAAATTGCTGAAAAAGTTACCGTGCCTAATCCAGCTGCTTTAAATACATTAACGCCTTCATTAGGAACAGTAGTATTTACGGCCAATAGCAATGCCAAATTGGGCTTTTCTGAATTCATTACCAATTATGACAAG
>CALPQG020000349.1 GCA_943325655.2 Bifidobacterium breve
GATAACAGACCCATTAACTGTTTTAAAAGCAGGCAAGCAAATTTTAATTAACCCTACTTATAGATTTAATCAGGGGTCTTTAACCTTAAGAAACTTTAGCCAAGAAGGACTAGGACTTAATGAGCTGATTATGGGGAGTAGAGCTGAATTCAATCAAATAAATGCTAAATACCAAGGGCCTTTATTGCTTACCGCAGGCCAAATAGATGCTTCCTCTTGTACTTTTGAAGGAAATACGGTTTGGAACAAATTAAATCCAAATACTTATCATGGCGGTGGTAACAATACTTTTAACCAAGATTTTACTTTTACCAATGCAAGCGCTGCTGCTTGTACTGTTCCAATTTCGAGTGCAAATGTTTATATGGGTAATGTTACCATTGGGGGGCTGGGTACAGGCCCAGTTTTATTTGCCAAAAACACTACAAACTTTTATAAAAACTTAACTATTCATTACAATAATTTTCAATTAGGCACTTTTACAGGAGTGGCTAATTTTGTGGGTGCGGGTACAAATCAAATAATTAATGGAACAGCAACGGTTTCTCCCTCTATTTTTAATATTAAGATCAATAACCCTAAAGGGGTTGACTTGAAATTAAAAGCTAGTATCAATTATAAACTTGATTTAACCTTAGGGAATTTAAGAACGACTCCTTCACTATACCCAACCTTGTTGGATGGAGCTACATTTGTTAATTATTCTGCGAATAGTTTTGTTGATGGCGAAATAGCCAGAGAAGGAATTATTTCTGGTGATGTGGTAATTCCTATTGGTAGAAGTGTTTATCCATATAGTGAGTTGGTTTATAGGCCAGTGACGATAAAAGCAAGTTCTGGTTCTAAGGCTACGGATAAATTTATATTTAGATATGATGGGTATTACCCAAATCCTATCAATCCTTTGTTTACAGCGCCGCTTACTTCCATTTCAAATGTGTTGTGGGATATACGTCGACTACCTACTGCCTATGTTAACAATGCAAATGTTTCGATAAGTTTTCCTTATCTACCCGTATTTGTAGGGCTTGGGTCTGATGTGAATTGTGTGAAATCTGCCAAGAAAACGGAGGGGAATGCTTCTTGGGAAGTGCAACCTGATGATGTTATAAATGTTAAAGATCAAACAACCAGCATCACTACAGCAGCCACTACAGGAGTACTAGGGATGTACACACAAGGCGTGAGTAATCCTGTAACTTTTACTTTGCCATCCACAATTTGTGTCCCTTGGAATGCAACTACTTTTGATGTTACTCGTGCAGGCAATCCTGTTGGTGGAACATTTTGGGAAAATGGGGTTCAAGTGAGTACGAATACTACCATCCCAATTGCTGCAACCAATACTACCTTAGAATATAGATATACCACAAATGGCTGTAACAATGCGGCATTTGCAACTACAAAAATTAATAAACTTCCACAATATCCTATCAATGGTGTCGAAGAAGGTGACACGCTTACGGTATGTTTGTCCCAATTGCCATTAGAACTTCGTGCCCAATCAATTAATGGGATTGACATGGGAGGTTTTAGCGGTACTGGTATTGTTAGAATTCCTGGCAGAGGTTCTAATTTAAGAGCAAATTTTGTGGTTGCGGCACCAGGCTTGTACCCTATAGTTTACCGTCAAATTCCAAACGATCCAGGGATAACATGTTTGAATAGTGCTATTAATATTAAGGTCATAGCATCTCCAAATCCTGCTACTTTAAATCTTAATGAATACTATTGTGTCCCTTGGGATAGTGGTTCAAGTATCGATATCACTGGCGCAGCATCACCTCTAGGAGGAACCTTCTGGGAAAATGGCGTTCAAATTAGCTCAGACAATACATTGCCTGTAGTAGATGGGAAAAATGTAGCTAGAACATTGGAGTACAAAGTAACTGAAAATGGCTGTACAAGTACTGCTACTGCAACGACAAGAATCATAAGAAAAGCCCAATACCCTGTAAATAATACTTTAGATAAGGGGAATATTTTCATTTGCTTAGACCAGTTACCTTATAACTTAGTAGGCAATAGAGGTGTAAATGAAAATGGCGACAATGATAGAGCGAACTATGGCTCATTTTCAGGTGAAGGTACTTCTGGAACATTAAATGGTGTAATCGCTTTATTTGATAAAGCACAAACTGGGGTATATCCAATTCAATATACCTATCCAACGAATTCAACCTGTTCTCAAACGGTGTTTTTAAATGTTGGAGACCCTGCACTTAGTGCCAATTTAGCTGTTGGTAATGTTGGTGCTTTTACGGCCGAAATAATATTGCCAGAAAGTAATGGAACCGAAACTTATATAGTCAATGGCATTCCCCAAACCTCTCCTTTATTAACAGGGCTTATTGCTGGAAATACTTATACTATTATATGTAACTGTACAACGATTACTTATAAGCATGAGCCTTGTAAAGGATCAACTTTAAAAGCGGCTGTGACAATGAGTAATTTAAACAATAAAATGATTGCATGGGCAAACGTAAGTGGTGGAACAGCTCCTTATGTATATCAATTTACTAAAATGGGTAATCCTGTATTGCCAAACGGCTTTACAAATAATAATTATGTAGAAGATTTTGGGCCTCGTACATTATTGACTGTACTTGATGCTAATCAATGTCCCACTTCAATTACTTTCTCCCCTGATTGTGGTGTAAATACTAGCATTGATGTCGATGTAATTGATGCTACTTGTCCTGAAATTTGTGACGGTAAAATTTTTGTGAATTATAGAGATGAAAATAAAGTAAGATTTTTATGGAATGGTGTAGAAGGTAAATCTATTTTGCTCAATGTTTGCAAAGGGAGATATGAACTCAATATGGAGTTTTCGGGTAGATGTACTATGTATCATGATGTATATATAAATGCGGGCACTTGTGCACCTGTTCCTCCATGCAGTACAGCTCCATTAGTGATTGATTTAGACCAATCAATTATAAATAAACAATGTGCTGACGATCAAGTGGCCATAAGTTTTGAAGTTACAGGAGGCTTTGCTCCCTTGACTTACCAATGGGAATATACTGATTTACAGGCAAATTTAGTAGCATTTAAATCAGACAAACCCGGTTTAACACAACCACAACCTGGAGACTATGCCCTTACAATTCTTGATACCAGAGGCTGTGCTTTAAAACAAGCCTTTAAAATAAATGGGCCTACTACACCATTTGTATTCAGTAATACAGATTTTGAGCTCGAGCCAACCTGTGCCAATAAACACAAACTCTGGATCGACAATAAGTTTTCAAATTGCTCCATAGAACTCAAAGATGAGCGGGATAACATTGTTTCAGATCTTGATAACCTTGATGCAGGACAATACACTTTGAGCATTACAGATCCATTTGCTTGCAAAAAGTCTCAAACATTTAACGTAAAGGCAATTGTTCCTTTTGAAGATGC
>CALPQG020000350.1 GCA_943325655.2 Bifidobacterium breve
CCTATGATTGTTATATTCATTTTGCTTTTCTAATTTATTTCGATTCTAAACCTTGTCGTCCTTAATACGATGTATCGGGATATCGGGTATTGGGTCTGCTGTCTGTACGCTCAATGACCCCATGGATTTCACACTTCGTTATTGTTATTTGACCTTTAAATGGTCAAGGGCTTAACATTAGTTGGGGCACATTAGTTTAGTCAAAAGCCCTGTTCAGAAACTGGATAAAGGGTTTCATCACCGTGAAGGCTTCAATCGTTTTTTGGCTTAATTTCCCGTCTATGATTTCCTGGTCGCTGATGTTTACAGACACCACCAAACTTTTGTGTTTCAACAATTCTATGGCCGGATTCGACTCTTCATACCCTTTGGGTGGACGGGTTAATTGATCACCTTTCACTACCGGAAATAATTTTTTGAAGGCAGGAGCATCCAAAATCTGGTCCAGTTCTTCTTTGTTGTAATCTATTTCCTGTCTGATTTTTTTCAGCATATCACTTGGAGGCATGTATATTCCTCCGCCGACAAATGTCTTGTTGCCAGGTTGCAGGTGCAAATAATAGCCCGCTTTTTCTGTTCCAGGAGCTGTAAACCAAGCGCCAAAATTATTTTTATAAGGGCTTTTGTCTTTAGAAAATCGAATATCCCTGTTGATCCTGAAAATGGTTTTTTTAGCTTCCAATGTTTCAAATATTGGATCAATGTTCGCCATTTGCTCGATGACATTTTCCAATTCCGTTACGAATGCTTTTTTACAATTTTCATACTGTTTGCGGTGCTCGTCAAACCATAACTTTGAATTGTGTTCAGACAATTCCGTTAAAAACTCCAGGGTATTTTTCATGTTATTGTAAATTAAGAAGCCTGTTTGAAACTGTTGCAAATATTTCTGAAATATCGCACCTGTTAGAATTGGTAGTTTTTTGGGGGATTCAATTCCAATTTTATCGCGTAAGTCGCGAAAGCCCAATCTCGTTAAGTGAAGTAATTTTGTAACTTTTAAATCCGTGATGGTACGCTTAATCCGCCAAAGGTGTGTGCAATTTTGTTTTATTCTTTGTCAAAGAATAATCCTGTAAGTGCGGAATGGAATGCGAATCAACCAATTTAGATGGATAACCGCTGTTTTTTTAACACAACGATATGGTGCGAAAGTCCGGCCGCCACGGCGACAAGCACCCCAATTATAGGCTTCTCCCTTCAGCTCACAATCAATATTGAATTTTTCAGGAAACATTATTCTCAGAAAAATTTTTGTTCACGATAAACAAAAATAAATCTCCTCAAAATACAGTAAAACAAGTTTAAATTCATAATTTGTTGTTCAATAAATCATAAACCATGGCGATCAAATTAAAGCACCCTATTTTATCAGATTATTTGTCGGCCCAACATTACGAATGGTTAGAAACAAATGGTTTGGGCGGTTACGCAAGTGCAAGTGTAACAGGTACCAATACTAGAAAATACCACGGACTTTTGGTGGCTGCTTTGCATCCTCCGGTGGGAAGAACGGTACTTATCAATAAATTAGACGAACAAGTTGAAGCAGACAACCAACTGTTTGAACTGGGTACCAACCAATATCCAGGTAGCATTTCTCCCACGGGAAACCAATTCATGGATATTTTTGAAAAAGACTTTTTCCCATCCTGGCAATACAAACTTCCTAATGGAATTATCATTTCCAAAACCATCGCTTGTATTTATGAACAAAATACTACGGTGGTGATTTACAAAATACTGAAGGCCAAAGCCAACTTTACTTTTAAACTTCGCCCCTTTGCTACTTTTAGAGATTACCATACGGTAAGGGATTCAAAAGAAAATTTCAATATCCACCAACTCGAAATTGCAAACGACACCATTTCCATTAAGCCCGTAAATGCGTATCCTGCAGCGAACATCAAAGTTTCAGGTGCTACTTTTAAACAAGATGGTATATGGTTTGAAAACATGGAATACCTTCGGGAATATGACCGCGGACACCAATTTCGGGAGACTTTATATGCACATGGAGCATTCAGTATCCATGCCAAAGAAGGTGATACCATAGAAGTAATCATGAGTACCGATGACATTACGACTTCGGCAACGAAACTCTTTGAAAAAGAAAAACTTAGGAGAGAAAATTTATTAACTCCCCTGAAAATAATAGACGAATATACCACACAACTCACCCTTGCCGCAGACCAGTTTATTGTAAAACGCGGAGAAGATTTAAAAACCATCATTGCAGGTTACCATTGGTTTTCAGATTGGGGAAGAGATACCATGATTTCATTGCCAGGCCTGTGTTTGTCGACCGGACGATTTGAAGATGCCGCAAAAATCCTGAGAACTTTTGCCAAATCGGTTGACATGGGAATGATTCCAAACCGTTTTCCTGATTTGGGAGAACACCCGGAATACAATACCGTGGATGCTACGCTTTGGTATTTTGTAGCCATTTATCAATATTGTGAAGCGGTAGGGGAAAACACGCTGGCACAAAAAGAACTTTGGGAAACCTTGAAAGACATCATCTCATGGCATGAAAAAGGAACCCGATATGCCATCAGGGAAGAAAGCGACGGATTGATTTCGGCAGGTGAACCGGGAGTACAATTGACCTGGATGGATGCCAAAATCGGCGACTGGGTAGTGACCCCTCGTATTGGAAAACCCGTAGAAATCAATGCACTTTGGTACAATGCCTTGATGGTTATGGCGCACGTTGCACCTGCCAATGAAAAAGCCTATTATGCCGCCAAGGCACAAAAAACAAAAGCATCTTTTGAAGCTACGTTTTGGAACGCTTCAAAAAACTACCTTTATGATTATGTCGCGCCAACTTATAAGGACGATTGCTTGAGACCAAACCAGTTGTTTGCCATCAGCTTGCCATTTAATTTATTGAATGAAACAGAAGCAAAAAAAGTGGTTGCTGCAGTAGAAAAACACCTGTTAACGCCAGTAGGTTTGAGAAGTTTGAGCCCTGACAACAGCGCATATATTCCAATTTACCAAGGCAATCAATTGTCACGCGATGGCGCTTACCATCAAGGTACCGTTTGGTCGTGGTTAATGGGCGCTTATGCGGACGCAAAACTAAAAACTGACCCCATCAACGGTCCTGAAAAAGTAAGGAAAATAATGCTGAAAGCTTTTAAACATTTAGAAGAAGCCGGTGTTGGAAATGTATCAGAAATATTTGACGGACAAGCACCTTACGCACCCAAAGGTTGTATTGCACAAGCCTGGGGAGTGGCCGAATGGCTCAGGGTATATCAAGTAGTGATGGGTGTTGGGTAGAATCCCCAAAAGTGTTGAGTGTTGAGTTGTTTTTTTGTTCTTTCTTACAAAGTAATTGCATATTGAAAACACATCAGGTATAGATTAAATCGAAAACTCTAAACTGAGAA
>CALPQG020000351.1 GCA_943325655.2 Bifidobacterium breve
AATATTAGGGCGTTTCCGCCGCGGCGGATCGCGTGTTCGGCACTCGTCCCGATTTTTTCGGGAAGCTCAAACAATCCCGATATTCTCGGGACTCCCGCTAACGCAAAGCGGATGTACTCAATCTTTTTGTGTTTTTTTAATGAAATATTTGTCAAAATGTATTAGACTATTTAATATATGTGTTTGGTATAAGTATGATGTCATCGGGAGCTAAAAGCCCTTCTCCTTCGGAGTACAGGGTACAGGGTACAAGATTTACTTACCTAAGACTTTGTACCTAATACTTTGTACTCATCGCATTTGGTCCACATCGAAGACGTGAACCAGCGAGTCGCAATTGTTTTTTTCATCATTTACAATTCAAAAAGGGTCGTAGCCTAAATATGTTGCAATCCTTAAGGCAACGTACAGCGTTTCCGTTTGCTCGGTTGTTGGTGTTCATGTTGGCATTGCTGCTATTGAAGTTCAGGTTGCGAGAATTAGTACCGCTAACCGTACTGCTCCAATAGTTGCCGTTGGTACCAACATTGTTGAGCGTACCATTGCTGTTGTTGCGGTTGCCCGACATGGGCAATAAAACATATCTTTTTCACATCGTAAAACAATAAATCATCTCACAACTGATTTCTCTTGAATCCAATTTCTTAAAAAAAATGGACGATATGTTAGGATTAAATGCTGCACACTTCATACGTTATTATTTCATTCTTTCGTATGAACTCCGGCAGTGTATTTTTGCCATAAAGCCAATTGCTTCGACAATTCTTCTACTTGCATATTTAAAGCTACAAACCCTTTCATTCCTATTATTTTCAAGTCTTTACATAACCTAAGTAACAAACGCACCACTTCCACATTTTGTCGCGCCTGATCAATATATTGTTGTCGTGTTTCTTTTGGGCTCTTGTTAGCTTTGTAGATATTTATCAGCATAGCTGTTGTTTCGTTCTTTAACCTTTCGCCCAGGGTATATTTATATTCTCTCGAAAAAACCGCTGTTCTTTGATAGGTTTGTATGAGCAAATCATACCCTAATTTGTAAACCGGTAGTTCGGAGAAAAGTGCCATTGCCAGAAATCTTCGTTAATGATTACTTTATTAAAATTCCGTTCCACAAAATAAAAATTGTAGAAACGGTTTATTAGTTTACCCAACATTGCTTTTCTTAAGTTGTATGAATTGGCATGTTGCATATAGCCTAAATAAGAGTTGATTATAGCTCTGATATCGCATAATTGTTGCCAACTAAACTCAGGAACCACAGCCATGATTTTGTTTATTTCCTGTATTGCTTGATAAAAATTATTTTTGGTACGGTTGCCAATATAACTGCAATGCGGTTTTATAATTTGCCCTAAAAACGGAATACCTTCTTCAATGGAATTGAGCACTATTTTATTAGGATGAACTTTGAGTTTTAAGTTTGAGAGAAGAAAGTTGGAAAGTTGAGGGATGATGTTTTCCAAAAAAGACTTATCGTTGTGAACAAATAGCATATCATCCACATATCTACCATAATATTTTATTTTCATTTCTTTTTTTACAAAATAATCAAAATCATTCATATACACATTACCAAATACCTGTGACGTTAAATTGCCAATAGGCAAACCTGTATTGTTTGGATAGTTAAACAAACTCTTTGATGGAGGCAAACCTAGCCAATCTGATTTATTACCTTTGATACGACAATTTTCAGCTACATGGTTGAAAATCGTTTGCCTTATCAGGTAAATTAATGTTGCTCTACTTATACCTAAAAAGCTCTTTTTATTTTGTGGTAGCATGGCATCCACCTTTTCAAACAATATATCGTGGTGCATATTCATAAAATACGCTTCAATATCCAATTTTAAAAAATAGGTTTCTTTAGTGAAATCTTGGCTACATGAATGCATATACCCTTTTGCTCTATGGATACCAAACAAAGTGCCTTTGCCAACTCTACAGCTGTAGGTGTCATGAATTAGTTTGCTATCAATAATGGGATAAATACAGCGATAGATGAAATGATGAATTACCCTATCTATAAAATCTGCTGCAAATATCTCCCGCATCACGGGTTTATCTATAATAAAAGCAATACAAGGCTTGGGGGTGTATTTCCGTTCATAAATAACTGTAGCCAAGGCATGTAAGTTTTTTTCCTGGTTGAGCTCAAACGCTAATTGATTATGCGTGTTGCGTTTGTTTTTGCGGGCTTGCAAATACGATAAATGTAACTGATATAAAAGCTGTTCAAATTTCTCCATTGTTCTTTTCTCTTTTATTCAGCTCATTTTTCAATTGTTGGATAAAATGTAACCCTTGTATAGGAGTACTATTGGCTAAATCATAGGCCTTTAGCATAGTAAAAATACTTTCCAAATTATCTGTTAACCTGTAGGATGATTGCGTCTCCTTAACCATATCCACTGCTATTTCCTTCTTTAAATTTTCTGACCATGTATTATAATTGCTTTTAACTTCTTTTTCGTTTAAAATAAAAACTACATCTTTACCGCTTATTTCAAAACTTTTTGCACCAATTTTTGCGGTGATATCCTCCAAAGTCAAATGCCCTTTTTCAACTTCACCCACAGGAAAACCAACGCTATACACCTCTTTTCCCACATTTTTGACGTAGGTGGCACTTACCTTATATTGCTTTACCCTTGTTACAAACACCATCGCATCTTCGTTGTAACACTTGTAAAATATACCCTCCTTAAATAACGTAAAGTATATAGTACTTTTTGCCGAAGCTATTTTCTCTGCTGTAGTCATGAGCATGCTTTTTATTAAAAAAAACCGACCGCTTCGCGGTAAATGACACTATGCCACCCCGCCGAAAAAGGCGGGGATGGCATAGTGAAGTATCAAAAGTAGGAAATCGCTGCGCTAATCAAAGTATCAATCCTTAAGGCAACGCACAGCGAACCCGATAGCTCGGTCGAGGGCGCTCACGAAGGCATTGCTGCTATTGAAGACCAGGCGGCGAGAAATAGTACCGCTAACCGTACTGCTCCAACAGTAGCCGTCGGTACCAACATTGCCGAGCGTACCATCGCTGAGGCGGGCGCCCGACACGGGCAATTTAAGCGGAGAGGCAAAAGCGCCGGCTGCGTTGTTATTTGCACCCCAACTTGCTCGTTCTGCCTCTAACTCTGTATCGGTAGGTAAACGATACCCACTTGGGCAAGGATTGTTGGTACCACTTACCCCCTGCCATAAATTTACGTTCTGACCGCTGCGCCAGTCGGTACCATTCGTTATAAAAAGTGCATTCCCAGGTGAATCTGTAGAGGATAATGTAGCGGTTGTACCATTTACTGCTGTACCTGTAGTAGCATTAGTCCAAGTGATACGTTGATGCCCATCAGCTCCTCTTCCCCATTGGAATAAATCACCATAAGCAAGG
>CALPQG020000352.1 GCA_943325655.2 Bifidobacterium breve
AAAAAATGTAGAAGAAATTAATTATATTGCCAATGTATTGAAGGATGCAGATATTGTAGCGATACAGGAAGTTTCAGCCAGTGATTTTGGAGCTCAGGCGGTTGCAAAATTGGCGGATGAACTGAACCGCAAAGGTGCCAAATGGGATTATGTGTTGAGTGATCCCACCAATGGAGAGGGAAAGGAACGGTATGCTTATTTATGGAAAACTTCCAAAGCAAGCTTGAAAGGGAAACCCTGGCTTGAAAAAAATCTCGATGTGCTCATTCAAAGAGAGCCATTTATGGCAAGGTTTACCATTGGTGGAAAACTGGTATTAATGTCAACAATTCATACCGTTCCAAAGGCAAAACATCCAGCCATGGAATGTCAGTATTTGTATAAAATAGACAGTATTTATAAAACTGATCATATTATGATTATGGGAGATTTTAATCTTTCACAAAGTAATATTGCCTTTGAAAAGTTAAAACAACGAGAAATTCACCCTGTTTTGACCAGCCAAAAAACGAGTATTAAAATGAAACCTAAAAATGGAGAAATATTGGCCAATGAGTATGATAACATATTTATTGAAGCTAATTATATTCGTTTGAAGGCTGTTGGAATAATCAATTTTGCTGATAAATTTCTGGATTTGAAAGAAGCCAGAAAAATTTCAGACCATGTACCTGTATATTTAATGTTTACTATATTATGAGAAACTATACGAAGTGTTTTATTGCGATTCTTTTTGCGATACTATCTATTGATTGTTTAAAAGCACAATACAATATTACGGGCTTTACCCCTACATCTGGAGCAGTAGGAAGTATAGTAACTTTAAAAGGGTCATTTAGTAGTATTCCTGCCAAGAATATTGTGTATTTTGGTGAAGTTCAAGCCAAAATTTTAACAGCCTCAACTGAAGAAATAACTGTGGAAGTACCATTAGGTGCAACAACTAATTATTTAACATATTGTCGGAATAACAATTATTATAAATCATCCTATCAGTTTATTACCACTTATGTCCCTATCGTTAATGTTATAGATTCAACCATTTTAAATTCAATCAGTAAACTTAAGTTTGCCTATGTTCCTTCTTGTTTTGCTACAGGTGATTTTGACAATGATGGATGGATTGACCTTATAGTAGGAAGTAATGCTGATACTTCAGTATATGTTTATAAAAACAAAAACTACGTCAGAGGTGAAATTGATCCCACTAAATTTGAAAAAGTAGCAAAGTTAACATCCAGTATTTCAATGGTATCTCTTAAAGTGGGAGATGTTGATGCTGATGGAAGACTGGATATTTTTGTGTTGAATCAAAATCAAAATTCATTTTCTGTTATAAAAAATATTTCAAAAAAAAATATCCTGGATCAAACATCTTTTTCATCTAAAATTGATTTTACAACAGGCCTTTCTCCCATAGCCATGAAACTTTGTGATGTCAATAATGACAATAAACTTGATGTGGTGGTTGCAAATTATAATGGGAATACCATTTCTGTATTTCAAAATAAATCAATCTTTGGTATATTTACCCAAAGTACTTATAAAGATAAATTTGATTTGCCTACAGGAGACCAGCCCATAGATGTAGAAGCGATTGATATTGAAAATCGAGCAGGCATAGATTTTCTTGTAGCAAATTATAACAGTAATACTATTAGTGTTATACAAAGAAAAAGTAGTTCTTCTCAATTAACTTATGTCAATGATACGTGCTATAATCTTGTATATTTGATAGTTACTAATAGCCAACCCTTTAATTTAATGGCTGTTGATTTGAACAATGATAATAAACTAGAAATTATTGTGACTAATCCAGCTTCAGCAAAGTTTTCTATAATTCCAAATACTTCCACTGAGTCGCGTTTAATTTTAGACATTGATCATAAGGTTGATTTTTTGACAGGTAATTTTCCTAAATCATTGGCCATTGCAGATGTCAATGGCGATGCAAAACCCGACATTTTAATTGGAAATGCCACCTCTGGAAGTGTTTCAATTTATCAAAATAAAGCTACTACCAATGGTTCAATTAACAGTACTACTATTTCTGCCAAAAATGATTTTTTACAAGGACAACAACCATTGGGAGTGATTGTTGCTGATTTTGATAATGATGGGAAACCTGATTTTGCGTCGTTAGATGTACTGGATAAGCAAATTACATTTAGAAAAAATACTGTTGGTGGAACTATTTCGGTTGAAGGGCAACTTGCATCAATAAGTTTGAATTCAGGTGAAAATTCTGAGGTTCAATCTGTAACGGTTTCAGCAAAAGGAATAGGTGTAAATAAAGTAACCATAACTCCTTCAGGCGCAAATGTTCAGATTTCTACAAATCAAAATTCAGGGTTTTCTACTGCGCCAATACTTTTAGATCCAGTAAGTGGTACTGTAGCAAATACCATTATTTATGTGAAAATTATGGGGGCAACTACTAAAGGGTTTTATGTTGGTAAACTAAGTTTTACAAGTCCTTCAGTGTTGAAACAAGAACTGAGTTTTGGAATAAGGAATGCAATACCAACTATCGATTCTCTAAATCCTGTATCTGCTGTTCCAGGTAGTGTAATTACTTTGTTTGGACATAATTTTGGTTCCAATAAATTAAATGTGGCCGTTGATTTTGGTGGCGTAAAAGGAGACGTTAGTGCCGTAAATGATAGTGTTGTTACGGTTAAAGTTCCTGTTGGTGCTGTGAATACCAATGTTTTGTTGAATGTTGCAGGATATCAAACGTATAGTCCTGAAAAGTTTTTTCCTGTATTTGCTAATGGTAATTTTTTAAACCAATATTGTTTTCGAGCTGCGGTGAATTATTATACTTCTGCATACCCTTTATGTTTAACCAATGCCGATTATAATGCAGATGGAAAACAGGATTTTATTTTTAATCATGGGGATGGTTTAGGGTTTTTAACCAATAAAACCACGGGACCTAAAGTGGATTCGGCCTTTAAAAACAACAATTATTTAACACTTAAAACTACCCAATTGATAGATGCAGATCTTGATGGTGACAATCAAATGGATTTAGTATCCAATAATTTGAGTGAGTCTCATTGGGGGGCGTTTAGAAATATATCGGAATCAGATAGTTTAACTTTAGCGGGAGATTTTGAGGCTCAAACCATTTTTAAAACTTACGGATCTAAAGTAGGTTTGGCAACTGCTGATTTGGATTTGGATGGTAAAATAGAGGTTTTAACGGCAAATAATGGAACCAATAGTAATGAAGTTTTAAATTCGAATACGAACAATGCCAATACTATTTCTATCTTCAAAAATAATACTGCTGTTGGTATTTTGAATTCAAATTCATTTAAACCCCCATTTGAATTGAAAACATTAGATTACCCTTCAATAGTGGTAGCTGGAGATTTAAATGGAGACCTAAAGC
>CALPQG020000353.1 GCA_943325655.2 Bifidobacterium breve
CATTTGACAAGGTCAGGTATTTCTTATCCACAGTAATGTAAATCTCTTGCGTTGCTTTTTCGTTTGGTGCATCTATGGTTGGAAACCAACAAGAACTGGCTTCTGTTTCACCTTGTGTCCAAATCTGTTGGGGTTTTTCCGGATCTTTTCCATCAGCATTGATAAAATACAAACCTTTGTCATTGCTGATGGCTTCGCTCCCACCTTTAGGCAAATCATTTGGTTTGGCGACATACACGATTTTAACTTCAAATGTCTCTTCCCTGGTATAGGTTTTATCGAGTGTGATGACAATTTTTTTCTTGTCATAATTGAATACTAATGGTGAATACTGACCATTTTTCACCAATTCAATACTGGCAATATCAAATCCTTTGGCATCTAAAACAAGCGTATTTTGTGGGTAAAAATAGGGTTTAAAACTCAATGTGGCGATACCATTCATTTGCTGAGTACTCCAATCAAATTTAACTTCTAATTTGGTATGCAGCAAATCAACATCAAGGGTCCGTGATGGATTGTAAGCAAACTTTTTTGCCGCCCAAATTGGGGCATCTATTTTAGCCTTATTTCCGTTATTACCTTGTTCAAGTTCAGGACTTACAATGATTACAGAAGAATCTGATTTTGATTTTAAAAATCGTTGGCACGATAAGCTGAAGCCAATCAGAAATAGTATTGAAAGTTTGATGAATATTTTCCTTGTCATAAGTAACCTAATTTAAGCGAAAACGTCTGATAAATAAATAAAATAGCTTATTCTATTTCAACATTGAAATTTAATAAATTATTTTAACATAAAATGTTATTTATTAAAGGATAAATTCTTAATTGACTAATAATTGAGTAATGTTAAATTTTACCATTTAATTCAAACAACATGTTAAAAATAAAGGTAAATCAATCGAGCGACTATGTGGTTGAAAAAGATGGTCACCAAACCCTTATCAATGGTATTGTGGAAAATTTTGACCGTATACTTTTGGCAGATGGACGATACCATATTCTTAAAGACAATATTTCTTATACGGTAGAAGTGTTGGAAATCAATAAACCGCTGAAGGAATTGCTGTTAAAAATCAATGGCGTTGAATACCAGGTAACAGGCAAAGACAAGTTTGATTTGTTGATGGAGCAAATGGGAATATCAGCTTCTGCTGCTTCAAAACACGAACAGTTAAAAGCACCGATGCCCGGAAAAGTATTGGAAATCAAAGTCAGTGTTGGACAGGAAGTGAAACAAGGAGAACCCCTACTTATTTTGGAAGCCATGAAAATGGAAAATGTATTGAAAGCGTCTCACGATGTAACCGTTGCTGAAATCAACATCAAGCAAGGAGATACGGTGGACAAAGGTCAGGTACTATTGGTATTTGAGTAGTTGCTGTTGTAAATAATTGTCAAAAACGAAATCCCTTAAAGCATAAAAAACAATGGCCACTTTCATCGACATCCTTCGCAATCCATTCCAATTAAAATTATTTTTCATTTCCAAATTGCCGATGGCATTACTGGCTGGATTACGCATCGAAGCTATCGACCATTCAACAGCAACCATCAGTTTAAAGTATGGCTATTTAACCAAAAACCCTTTCAAATCTTTGTATTTCGCCTGTTTGGCCATGGCCGCAGAATTGGCATCGGGAGTACTGGTATGGAGTGGCGTTGCCGATTCGAAGAAAAACATTTCCATGTTGGTAACCGGAATGGACGCTGAATTCACCAAAAAAGCCATAGGGAAAGTGGCATTTTGTTGTGAAGATGGAATTGCCATCAGGGAAAAAATTCAAGAAACCATTGATACCAAAGCAGGTGTAACGCTCCAAACAAAAAGTACAGGAAAAGATGCGCAGGGAGACATTGTGGCCATTTTCAAAATCACCTGGTCAATGAAAGTACAAGGATAAATACCCAATGGTTTCATGTATATAAATCAATCGAATAGGTAGGAGAATTATTCCAAAAGAAGATACAGCTTATATATAAAAAAATATTGGCAATCAATTGAATCGATTACTGAAATGCGTTTTCCTTAACTCTATCTTCTTATAATTTCTTCATATTGTGATAAAATACTATCTTGTCATAAATATTTTGATTATGAAACAGGTATTTACAATTGCGCTTATATTCTTGTTGTTCAGTTGCAAACAAAATTCATCCACTGAATCAAAGCAAATTACTGAAGTCAAAGATACTGTAATTGCACCTTTACAAACTGAAAAAGTTGTTAAACAGGAATCTGGAAGTGATTTTTCAAAATCTTATGAAGAGCAAACCATCAGTACCACCAATTCAGATTCGGCTACGACTATCATGATGAGAAGTAAAAGCACCGTAAAAATTTGGAAAAAAACTTTTGTCTATGCCGATGACAACAAACCTGTGACCGAAGATGTGGTAATCAAATACCGTGAAATAAAACAAGCCACTGATGCCATAGGAAGTAGTATTTCCATGATATATGACAGTGCTGGCGTGAAACAAAATTTTGAAAGTGCGGGAATGTTTGAGTTTTATGCCTATACCAAATCGAGTGGAAGGATTGTGAAAATAGCGAAAGGCAAATCGATAGAAGTAAATTATGCAACCGATGCCAAAGACGATGATTATAACCTTTATAAATACCAAACAGGTGCTGAAAACTGGACTTACCTTTCCCGTGCTTCTCAAAGTATAAAGGGGCGTGCAAAGTCGGTACAAAAAATAGAAATAGTCGAACCTGTCAAGCCAAACCGTCCATCGAACAATGGATCTGCATTTGATTTAGACATTGATGTGGATAAATTTCCGGAGTTGAACAGTTATCGTGGAATTGTTTGGGAATATGCAGCGGAATCAAAAGCTGCGAATCCTTCAGACAACAAATGGATATTCGTAGAAAATTGGACAAATGTAAATCTTGAGGCGTATTCTAAAATGAGTGGTTGTTACAAAATTACTTTAAAGTCGAAAAAGAAAACTTTTACAACAGTCATCAAACCTGCTTTGACTGGTAATGATTTTGATGTTGCAATGCAAAAATACCAAAAAGCGATGGTGAAATACCAAAGTTTACATGCGCAAAAATCAAAAACGATTACCTTGAAAATAAGTGATTTTGGTATTTATAACATTGACAGAATAGCAAGCATTAAAAATAAATATACCATAGAAGCCGATTTTGTATTGGAAAACAGCAAAGAAGATATCTCTGGTCGTACAGTTTATTTAATTTATAACAACAATAGAAACGTTATTAGTTATACTAAAAATGGTGTTAACGCCTGGCATAAATTTACTTTTGACGCCAAAGCGCAAGACAATAATTTGTTGGTAATTATGCCGAATAACATTGTTGCCATTGGTCATTCAGCCGATTTTGAAATTATCAAAAAAAATC
>CALPQG020000354.1 GCA_943325655.2 Bifidobacterium breve
CTGATTTTTTATATTTTTTGGATAAAATCAAACGAATTGCCTTTTTGCGAATACTTAATCGTGTCTCCTCTGAAACTGTCCTGAAATCTTCTTTTTCCATACGCGAATATATGAAATTATTTCGATATTATACCGTCAAGTTAATATTGCAATATGGAGTTGTTCGGTGGGATACCCTTTACTTATTAAACGAGGTATTCTAGCATGTAAATAACATGTATGTTGAAAGAAATTCAAATGTTGCCACGTCTTGTTTGTTGTGCCTTGAACCTGTTGTTCATATCCATTATCATCTTTAAACTTAGTACCGCTTTCAAAATCATTATAAATATCCAATTGACCTTGTATCCCTTTTTCTGAAATTTGAATTTCTATGCTTTTTATGAACCATGGAGTTGTCAAACCTAGAGCTAACCCAAATATTTGATTACTATTAATCATAGTGCAAATATCAACCTTTCCCACAATAATTCATTTAGAGCCAAGTAAAGTAGCATTAGAAGCATTGTTTTATAAAACAAAAGTTTGGATAATATATGAAGAAAATAAAAAAGTAACGCCTTATATAAATAAATACAATCAATATTACTTACTAATTATTTTGTTAAATTTCTTATTTCCCCTAATTAGTTTTTCAAGTTCATCTGCAACTATATTTACGCCATTGGCATTCCAATGACTATCATCATAATGATACAAAAGCTCTTTATTGTTCTCATTTTTCAATATCCATTCATTATACACTTTAAGTGTATTTACGGTTGGTATATTTGATTTCGACAATAATGAATCTAATTTAAATAAATAATTGGGTTGTTTTTGAAATGGTACTAATTTATAATACACGCTCTCTTTGTTGGGTATCGGAAGATATAAAAATTCAATTTCAAGCGAATCACAATATTTTTTATATATTGAAATCACATTCACATTATTTTTAAGGTCATTTTCATTTCGTTGAATTGCTTTTTTCCCTTGCAAAAAAAGCATCTTTGAATCAACAGGAGAAGGAATTCCTAGACTTGGTTTATCTTTTAATCTTGCAGAACACCAATTGAAAAAACTAAATTTTAAAAATCTGTCTGGTAAAACAGAAAGTCCATTATCATTAACTATTTTGTTGATTATCTTTAGTTTATCTTCCCATGATTTTTTATTGTTAAACAATATAATCTCCGAAACATTATTCCGTTCAACCTTCTCAAATATTATCATTTTAGGTTTTTTAATAAACCCTTTTTTCAAAAAACAATCAAAATCAGAAAGATTTGCTACTGCAAAATTATAAACCTTAAGGGAGTCGCTGAATCTTGAAGACAAAACACGTGTAATAGTTTGTTCTTGAGTTAATCCGCCTCCATGAATAAAAGAGTCTCCTATTAACAAAATATCAGCTTGTTCAATAAATTCATTATTTCTATATCCAAATTTATCAGTTATCCAGATTGATTTTTTAGGTATTGAATAAATTGTGTGATGACCTAAATCACCTTCTTCTATACTTTCAAGTTTTACATTAGGGTAAAAATTACCTATATGAGGGAAGTTACTATTGTAAACAATAGCACTAAAAATACTGTATGTAAAAAAATTAGGGGGAAGAATAACTACTTCTAAAATAGTTATAAACATGAAAGGTAAACAAAAGAAAATCAATGTTGTCGTCAGAAATTTTTTCATAGTTAAGCTAGTAATTTAATTAAAATTGAAAATAAATATACTGAACATCAGAACCACTAAAACTAATAACACTAATGATTAGTAAGTAATAAACTACCCATCTTAAAAATCTTGGCCATTTTAAAGCAAAAACTTCCAAAGCATATTTCTGATGCCTACCCATCCATTCAAAACAAATAAACAAAGCAATAAAGAAATATAAAAATTTAGGTACGTGAAAAGTGATTATGAACTGAGGATTAGAAAATATTTTATGCAAATAACTTACAGCATGGCTTATATTTTCTGATCTGAAAAAGATCCAAGCAAAAGTGGTTAAAGAAAATGTAGCTATAATGGCAATAAATTCTTTAATAGAAGGGAAACTACTATTCTCAGCAACAGTATTTAAATTATTTCTATTTGTATTAAGTATTATAGAAGGAATTATAAACAATGCATTTAAAAATCCCCAAACAATAAATGTCCAATTAGCACCATGCCAAAAACCACTCACAATAAATATTATAAAAGTATTTCTTACTGTAGCAATTTTTCCACCTTTACTTCCACCTAATGGAATATACAAATAGTCTTTAAACCATGTAGACAATGATATATGCCATCTTCTCCAAAATTCAGATATATCCCTAGAAAAATATGGATATGCAAAGTTCCTTAACAGCTCTATACCAAAAAGCCTTGCCGTACCTAATGCGATATCAGAATAACCTGAAAAATCACCATATATTTGCAATGCAAACATTACAGCACCCAAAACTAAAGTTCCTCCAGAATGATGATCAAAATTATTAAACGCTAAATTAGCCAATTCAGCACATTGATCAGCTATAACAATTTTCTTGAATAATCCCCAAAATATTTGTTTTAAACCATCAACTACTTTTTTATAATCGAAAATTCTATTTTGTTTAATTTGAGGCAATAAATGGGTTGCTCTTTCAATCGGCCCAGCAACAAGTAATGGAAAGAAGCTAACAAAAAGCGAATAATCAACAATATTTCTTTCCGCTTTAATTCGATCTTGATAAATATCAATTACATAAGATAATCCATGAAAGGTATAAAAAGAGATACCAACAGGTAAAATAATATTTAGAGTATACAGATTAGCATGCAAGCCGAATGTAGATAATAAATCAATGAAGGAACTTGCAAAAAAATTATAATACTTAAATATTCCAAGAAACCCAATATTTACCAATATACTGAGCCAAAACCATATTTTTTTTTCATGACTACTTTTAGAAGTCGACATTTTTATGCCTGAATAGTAATCCAAAAATGTAGAAAAAATCAATAAAAACAAAAATCTCCAATCCCAACAAGCATAAAAAAAATAACTTGATAATAATAATAATCCATTTTGAAATTTAATTTTATTCTTACCCACAAACCAATAAATTAAAAATACAATTGGAAGAAATATGGCAAAATTTATTGAATTAAATAGCATTTTGGAAAACTAAATTTATTTTACGCTTATGTTTTATATAATACGCAATATATACCATTATAATAATTTATCAAATTTATTATTTTTCAAATAGTTAGCAACTCATCCGTTTTAATGGTCTAAAAACAATGAATACTCGAAATTTGATTAGACAAAAAAAATACAGAAAACTTTTTACTCAACTAAAGTTTCCTTAGTATTGCACAAACAAAAAGTA
>CALPQG020000355.1 GCA_943325655.2 Bifidobacterium breve
CACAATTGAATTGGCAACCTACTTGCGGTGATGCGCAAGACCAACCTTATACTTTTAATTTCATGGCACAGGATTATCCTCCTTCTGGGGCCGGGGATAAAATGTATGATTTTAAAACCTTAAGTATCAAGCTTAGTGCACCGAAACCTACCAACCTTAAAGTGGTAGAGCTGAATAAAGCTGCGAAACTTACCTGGGATCCTTATAGTATTACTTGCCCTGTGGCTAAATTTCAAGATACGGTACAGGCTGTAGTGGAAATTTACAGACAAGAATGTGATTCCTTGTTTGAAAACAATGATTGTAATCAAGGACGCTCACCTTATTTGTCAGGAGAATTGATTGCAAAAGTTCCAATCACATATTCAGCGTATATGGATGACAATGATGGAAAAGGTTTGAAAATAGGTACGTATTATTATTATACCATCAAGCCAAGGTCAAATGATCAGAAATTGGGTGGCGGTGCCGGCATTGCAGCGACTCCCGTGGGTATTATTTTGTCCCCAAAAGTACCCTTGATCAAACAAATTACGGTAATGACAACTGGTGTAAATGGTACGTTAAAAGTTTCATGGATGAAACCTTTAGATACCTTAGCTTTAAATCCTCCATTTGTGTACCAACTGATGAGGGCCTCTGGATTAAAAGGTACCCAATACCGCGAAGTGACTAACATTACCAGCAATAAATTACTAGATACATTTTTTGTTGATCAGGTAAATACTGTTGATTCCAATTATTTATATGTTTTGAAATTTAGTGCTAACGGAGTTTTGGTGGGACAAACAGAACCTTCTTCCAATATTTTACTTACCTACAAAGCCAGCAATGCTAAAGTGAATTTAGACATTCACCATAAACCTTCTTTTATCATTCACCATTATAATATTTACAATGCCAATACAAAAGCACTGATACAACGCGTCACTCCTCCATCAGATACCCTCACGAAAGTAGAAATTACTAATTTGACCAATTGTGATACGGTATGTTTTGAAGTGGAAAGCGTTGGCCGATATTGTATAGATACAGGTGACGATTCTATTTCGAGCTACTCTCAAAAAATATGCGAAGTTCCAAGAATGGGCTCGAAGCCTGTGGTACAAATTGGTGTGAAGGAAAGTATCTGTGGTAAATATACCTGTGCTGAAAGTTTCCCTGAACCACCTTATAGCAATGTGATTTTCTGGAAAAAACCACTTACAACACCTTGTGATCAACCTAATGGGTACAATGTTTATTATGCAGCAAATGACAAGGCTACTTATTCAATTATAGGTACAACTTCAGACTGTACATTCGTACACAGTGATTTGCTTACCTTTTCCGGGTGTTATTATGTAAAAACACTTAACTCCAATGAAGAAGAAGGCGATGCAAGCAATACTGTTTGTCAGGACATTTGCCCATGCTTTGAATTGCCCAATATTGTAACTCCCAATAATGATGAGTTGAACGAATTGTTTGTGCCATTATTCCCTCCAAGATTTGTTGAAAGCGTAAAGTTTTCTGTGTTTAACAGATGGGGAGGAAAAGTATTTGAATCATCGGATATTTTTGACATCAATATTCACTGGAACGCCAAAAGTCTTTCCGACGGGATTTATTACTACCATGCAGACGTGACTTTTTCGAACAGGGCTAAAGAAAGTGACCGTAAAACAACATACAAGGGCTGGGTGCAGGTGGCCCGTTAATTTTTAACCAATACATGAAAATTAAAAACCGACTTACCTATCTTTTTGCAGTCATTGTAGGTGCCTTGTTGTTGGTGTTTTCTGTTTCTATTTATTTTTTTTACGCCCAATACCGTGAACGTGATTTCACGCAAAGGCTTAAAGTTCGTGCACTTACTACTGCTCAAATTATTGTTGAAGTAGAAGATGTTGATCCTGGACTTATTAAATTATTAAATGCAAAAGACAAATCGGTTTTGTACCATGAACACGTGGTGATTTTTCTGAACAGGAAAGAAATATTTAATACTGGTGTTGAAAAATTAATGATTAGCAAACCTGTACTGGATAAAATAGAAAAAAGAAATGAGTACCGTTTTGAACAAAATGAAAAGGAAGTTATTGGCATTACCTATAGTGACCACAATGGGAAATACATCATTATCGTTTCGGGGTATGACAAATACGGCTTTGACAAGCTTCAGAATTTAGAACTGATTTTGTTGATTGGATGGTTTATTTTCATCTTAATTGTCATTGGACTGGGAAGGTTTTTTGCTGATAGGGTTTTGAGTCCGATATCAGAAGTAGTAAGCAAGGTAGACAATATTACCGCATCAAATTTAAGCGCGAGGGTTCAGATAGGAGAAAGTGTCGAACAAGATGAATTGCATCAACTGGCGGAGACATTTAACCGTATGCTTGATCGGATACAATATGCTTTTGAGTCTCAAAAAAGTTTTGTTTCAAATGCGTCTCATGAATTAAGAACGCCTTTGACTTCTCTTGAAGGGCAATTGGAAGTGGGACTTATCAGTGACAGAAGTATTGATGAATACAAACAGATTTTATCGTCTAGTCTGGAAGATTTACTCAGGTTAAATGGCTTACTCAATGGCTTGTTAGATTTGGCACAAACCGATACTGCGACTTTAGACATAAACTTTGGTCCAGTGAGAATAGATGAATTGGTACTTACCGTCATCGATGAATGTCAACGGAAATTTCCCCATATTACCATTTCATTTGAGTATGAAAACATGCCGGAAGAGGAAGAAAAATTGGTGATCCAGGCAAATGAACAATGGCTTAAAACTGCAGTCTTAAATGTTATTGACAATGCCTGTAAGTATTCAGACAATACAAAAGTGCAAGTATTGATTAACGTGACAGATGTATGGATTGTAATCAAGGTCATTGATTTTGGCATAGGCATTCCAGAGAAAGAGATCACCAAAATTTTAGAACCTTTTTACCGTGCCGACAATACAAAATCTATTGCCGGGCATGGAATAGGACTTTCATTGTCCAATAAAATATTTAAAATCCATAAAGGAAATATACAGTTGTTTTCAAATTTAGGGTTTGGTACCCGGGTATTTATGGCCTTGCCGGTAGCAAAGTAGAAGTTTTAAATCTCTTTTTTAGGTATAGGCGTTTAGGTAGTACAAATTGAGAATTTGCATGTCTTTGTTTTTAATATGACAAGGTATGAATTTACAGGTGTAAAAACACTTGAAAACTTGCAAGGATACATAGGGTTGAAAAACTCAAAAGCAACAAATTTTGAATTTTAAATTAAATCAGGCTTCAATTGAATTGTTATGGGTAATAAATTGGGCTTGCTTAAAAACTCAAAAAAATATACCGTTTTAGTATTTCATACTTGTCC
>CALPQG020000356.1 GCA_943325655.2 Bifidobacterium breve
ACGACCTTTTAAAAAATGCGTTATCCCGATATTCTCGGGATTGATCCATGAAGCGGTTAAAAACAAAACACTGTTTGAGCCACGCTACTGTTGAAAGTTTTCAACAAAAGTGAGTGGCGAGTTTGTTTTTTTTCAGCGTAATGGAGCAAATTCTTAACATTTTTTAAACAAATGTCCGCCGTGGCGGAGTCTTGATTTTCGTTGGTTACTTTTTTCATCAAGGGGGAAAGTGACAAAAGATAGAATTAAAGTGAAAATTAATGGGTAAGCGAGTTTTTCAGCAGACCCTATTTATTCGGTTTTGCGTCGGGGTTTGATCCCGAAGCTTCGGGATTGTTTGATCCCGCATTTCGCGGGAGAGTGCCCGAAAGTCCGTTCCGAAAGAGACGCCCAAGTTATTTTACACTTTAATTATTTATCAGCAATAGAAAAATATCAATAAGGCAATATTCAAAAAAACGATTTATTCTTACTTTAAATAAACTTAATCAACTTACATTCCTCCTACATCAACAACGCAGAAATATCTTCCTTACTCAATGCTTTTACGAAACTGTCTTCAGTGGTAATCAGTTCGGTCGACAACCTGAGTTTGGCATTTTGAAGGGCCAGTATCTTTTCTTCTACAGAATTTTTGGTAATGAATTTATAGATAAATACCGTTTTGTCCTGGCCAATGCGGTGGGCGCGGTCTATTGCCTGCGCTTCTGCAGCCGGGTTCCACCAAGGGTCTAAAATGAATACATAATCGGCGGCGGTAAGGTTTAAGCCAACTCCTCCGGCTTTAAGGGAAATCAAGAAAACTTTTATTTCCGGATTGTTCTGGAATAAATCTACTTGTTCTTCCCTGTTTTTGGTACTTCCATCCAAATAGGCATAAGGAATTTTTTCTTTCTCCAAGTAAGCTTTGATGATGGACAAGTGTTTTACAAACTGACTAAACACCAGAACTTTGTGGTCCGATTGGATGGTGTTGTCCAGCATCTCAATGATTTCTTTCAACTTACCCGAACTGTGCTCGTAATCTTCGTCAATCATTTTGGGATGGTTGGCCAATTGACGCAGTTTGGTAAGGCCCTGTAAAATCATGATTTGAGATTTACTGAAGCCATTTTTTTCAATCTGTTCTAAAATATTATTCCTAAAAGAAGATTTTGTTTCTTCATAGAGATGTTCCTGTTCTTCTGTCATTGTACAGTACCGGATATTCTCCACCTTGGCTGGTAATTCAGTTGCCACCTGAGATTTATGGCGTCGTAAAATAAAGGGTTTGATGATGGCGTGCAATTTTTTCATCGCCGATTCATCTGCACCTTTTTCAATGGTATACATGAATTCCTTTTTGAAAAAGGATTGCGTTCCCAGCAAGCCAGGATTTACAAAATTCATTTGTGACCACAAGTCTAGGGTGCTGTTTTCTATGGGCGTACCACTCAATACCAATTTTGATTTGGCCGTGAGTTTTCCAACTTCCTTGGTAATCTGTGAACCCGGATTTTTAATGGCCTGAGATTCGTCTAAAATGATATAGTTGTAATGGTATTGTTTGATAATGTCTACATCTACGCGGGCAGTTCCATAAGAAGTCAGCACCAAATCGTATGCTGCAAACATCGCAGGCTCTTTGATCCTATTGATTCCTGTATAAGTCAGTATTTTAAGCGAAGGAGCAAATTTTTGCGCTTCTTTTTCCCAGTTATAAATCAGGGAAGTCGGCATGATGAGTAAATTTGCTCCGACAGCACCACGTTCTTTTTCGTGCAGCAACATGGCCAAGGTTTGTATGGTTTTTCCTAAACCCATGTCATCGGCCAAACAACCCCCAAAATTAAAATCACGCAAGAAATTCATCCAATTGTAACCTGCTTTTTGGTACGGTCTGAGTTCTCCTTTGAAACCAACAGGCAAAGGAATGTCGTCGATATTGTCAAATTGTTGCAGCTTTTCTAATTTTCGGCTCATGATTACCTGGGCCAAAGCTCCCGCCTGAAGTTCCTGGATCAAACTCACATGGTGCTTGCGCAAACGCATGTGGTCGTCATGGTCCATCAGGGCAAATATAGCAGAATATTGGGCAAACCACTCTTCCGGAATTACCGCGATTTCACCATTGGGAAGAATAAATTCCCTATTTTTATGGACAATGTGTTTGCGTAAAAGAATGAATGGAATTTCATAATCACCAAACCTCACGATTGCATTTACATCAAACCAATCTCTTCCTTCCACGATGGAAATAGAAATGGTAGAGTTGCCAATAAAATAACGTTTGCTATCAGTACCATTTTGACGAATCATAATGTTTTCTTTCTCAAATGTCTCTTGGTAGAGTTGCATCCATGAAAAAGCCAATCCTCTATCCATTTGACATTTTGCATTTCGTATAGTCATTCCAATAGATGCCAATAAGTCTATTTTTGACTTTTCTAAATCGAGGGCACGTTTTACTTTATGGAAGATATAAGAATCTCCTGTTTTCTCTAGTGTTACACTTGATGGTGATGCATCGGCTGAACTGAAATTATATTCCCCGTATTGAAAGGTAAGTTCAAAAACGATTTTACTTGCCTCCTCTATGGCTGGTTCTTCTATTTCGTCATCACCAAAAATACTTACATTGTGTGTTGCCAAAGTTGCCAATTCTGTGAAAGTAAGGATTGGTTTTGCCTGGTAGCGTTCGGTTTGAATTTCAAATCCTTTGGCATATACATCAAAGGAAGCAATCAAAGGCGCGACAAATTTTTTGTAATAGGTTTCCTCTACTTTTTTAGGGATTTCAATGAATTTTTTATTCAAAAAAGGCCTTACTTTATTGCCATCTACATCTTTTTCAAAGCTGTATAAAGTATTGCTTACCAGAATATACGCTGGTTTTTTATTGATAATCAACGCATTTTTATATTGAAAATCTAGGAATTCTCCTTCGTACTTGATGCTTGGGAAGTAATGTGTGTTTTCTTCGTTTCTTCTAAAATGAAAAAGCACGGTGCATTTTTTAGGTGCCATGTCTACTTTTTTGTAGGTAGGTTCTCCATCTTTGCCCATCTCAAAAATTAACTTGTCATTTTGAAGCAATTCGAGAATTTGAGCCCGGCGTCCTTCCACATAGTTTTCCAGTACTTCCTGAATCAGCGGTTCTCCTTTGTTTTTGTCGAATACTTTCAGGAAAAATTCTGCCGTGGTAATCTTTTTTTCATAGTGTTTTTTGACAATCGTATCTTGTCTCAAATCATCCATTAAACGAATGAGTTTGAAATCAATTTCGTCTAAACCTGTACTGAATTCTGCTGCATTGGTAGATGAAATATGTTGGTGTTGAAAAGTTAATCTCCCACGACCATCAATTTGAA
>CALPQG020000357.1 GCA_943325655.2 Bifidobacterium breve
CATTGAGTCTTTATGTGATAGCAATGGTAAGCTTAATTGTTTTGCGTATCAAAGAACCCGAACTTCCTCGTCCGTACAAGGCCCCTTTTTATCCATTCAGTCCCATCATTGCGCTGGTGATTTCATTAGTTTCTTTGGTTTCCATCACTTACTTTAGTGGCAAGATTGCGTTGATTTACCTTGGGTTTCTCCTCGTTTCCTATTTATGTTTCAAGTTGTTTTACAAAAAAGACAATTCCAATGAATGAAAAACAAATCATAGACTACGTCAAAAATCATCCTTCTGGAAAAGTGAAAATCGCTTTGACCGATATTGATGGCGTACTCCGAGGCAAATACATCAGTGTCGATAAATTCCTTTCTGGTCTTGATGGGCACATCGGATTTTGTGAGGTGGTTTTCGGCTGGGATTCCAATGACCTTGCTTACGACAATGCTACTTTCAGCGGTTGGCACACGGGCTATCCCGACCGAACGGCAAGAATAGATTTGTCTACTTTTAGAAAAATTCCTTGGGAAAATGAGGTACCGTTTTTCTTGTGTGAATTGACCGGCGAAGCCAATTACGTTTGCCCGAGAAGTGTATTGAAAAAAGTGATTGAGGAGGCCAAAGCATTGGGCTTCAATCCTTATTTCAGCCAGGAATTTGAATGGTTTAATTTTGAAGAAACCCCTCATAGTTTACAGGAAAAGAAGTTTATCGGTTTAAAACCACTTACTCCCGGCATGTTTGGTTACTCCATCCTGCGCAGTACTTACCGCAACGATTTCTTCACCGACTTGTTTGAATTGTTAAAGAAATTCGACATTCCTGTAGAAGGTTTACATACCGAAACCGGACCTGGCGTGTTGGAAGTAGCCATCGCATATTCCGACATTTTAGAATCGGCCGACAGGGCGGTGCTGTTCAAAACCAGTGTCAAAGAAATTGCTTATAAACATGGTATCATGGCTACTTTTATGGCCAAATGGAGCGAAACTTTGCCGGGTTGTGGAGGTCATATCCACCAAAGTTTATGGGACAAAAAAAGCAAACACAACCTCTTTTTTGACGATTCAGACAAACAAAAAATGAGTGCGACTTTCAAAAGTTATATCGCGGGTCAGTTGCATTGTTTGCCACAAATATTACCGCTCATTGCGCCTACGGTCAACTCTTTCAAACGCTTGGTTCCGGGAGCCTGGGCGCCGACTACCTTAACCTGGGCGGTCGACAACAGAACGGTGGCTTTGCGTGCGTTGCCATTGGGAAGTAAATCGGCCAGGTTAGAAACGCGCATTGTTGGTTCTGATGTGAATCCGTATTTGGCTATGGCGGCCTGTCTCGCCAGTGGATTGTACGGCATCAAAAATAACTTAAAACTACAACCTGCCACCAAAGGCAATGGGTATTTGGATTTGTCTCACGGGGTTTTGCCTGCCAATCTGGACACGGCAACGCAGGCCATGAAAAATTCTAAAATAGCCAAAGAATTATTTGGAAATCAATTCGTTGAACACTTTGTTCAGACACGTGAATGGGAGTGGAAACAGTACATCAAAGTGGTGACAGATTGGGAAGTGAAAAGGTATTTCGAGATCATTTAGGTTAGTGTTGAGTTTTGAGTGTTGGGTGTTGAGTAAAATCAACGAATACTTAATCTCCTGACTTTAATATTAAACAATAAAGATAGTTTATAGTACTTGCGTTAGCGATAGAGGCATTGTTTGAGCTCTTTTTTTTATAAGGTTGTATAAAGACGGTATTCTTGTCAGAAACCAAGAACCTTATAAGAAAAAAAGCGAGTGCCGAAAGCGCGGCCCGCCTCGGCGGGAAACGCCCTAAACAAGTTAAACAAGCAACAATTAATCCTAATTATAAAAACTAATTTCACCCAACTGGTTAGTAAAACTATTATTTCAAAAGATATTCATTAAAAAACAAAGCTACTTAATCTAAAAAATAATGTTCAATAATATCGTACAATTCAATTTTCCAACAACGATACGTTTTGGAGCGAATGCGGTGAAAGAATTACCCGCTTATTTGAAACAACACCAACTCAGTAAACCTTTAATTGCTACCGACCCGGTGATTGCTGGTTTGCCATTTTTCAAACAAATCGTGGAAGATTTGAAACGTCATGGCATTTCTGTGGAGGTGTTTTCTGACATCCATAAAAATCCTGTCAAAAGCGATGTGTACAAAGGAACAGACCTTTACGACCAAACCAACCGTGATTGTATTGTTGGCATTGGCGGAGGCGCAGCATTAGATGTGGCACGTGCCATCGTGTTGCGTGTAAACCACCGTGAGGATTTATTTAAATACGACGACCTGATTGGCGGTGATATTTATGTCACGAATGACGTTCCGCATTTTATCACCATTCCGACTACAGCAGGAACAGGAAGTGAAGTGGGAAGAAGCGCCATTATTGCCGACGACGAAACCCATCAAAAAAAGATTTTATTCTCGCCAAAACTCTTGGCAAAAATCGTATTCGCAGATCCATTGTTGACCATGGACTTACCGGCATTTGTAACTGCCGCTACGGGAATGGATGCCTTAACACATAACATGGAAGCCTTTTTGGCAAAAAACTACCACCCAATGTGCGATGGCATTGCCTTGGAAGGTATGAGAATGATTTCATTGTCTTTGGAAAATGCCGTTAAAAAACCAGACCTGACATCAAGGGCTGAAATGCTGTTGGCATCCATGATGGGCGCCATTGCTTTCCAAAAAGGTTTGGGCGTGGTGCATTCATTGGCGCATCCACTTTCATCCTTGTTAGATACGCATCACGGCTTGGCCAATGCGGTGAATATTCCTTATGGTATGCGTTTCAATATTTCGGGTTTTGAAGATAAATTTGCCAGAATGGCGACAACCTTAGGATTGAAAGATACCAAAGGAGAAGCTGTAGTGCAATACTTGTTCGACCTCAATACGCGTGTAGGAATTCCTCACCATTTGCGGGATATTCATGTTACAGAAGCACATTTAGATACCTTGGCTGATTTGGCTTTTGCTGACTTCGCACATCCCAATAACCCTAAACCTGTTTCGAGAAATGACTTTAGGAAGTTGTATGGGGAAGCTTTGTAGTGGTGAGTTTTGAGTGTTGAGTAAAAAACTATGAATAGTGTTGAGTGGTGAGTTTTGAGTTTTGAGTAAAAAAACTATGAATAGTGTTGAGTGGTGAGTTTTGTGTGTGTAAAAAGTTTTTAGTAAAACATGAATGCTCGATATGTTTGTGAGAAACACAAACCTAGGCGGCAAACACTAAACGCTAAACACTAAACACTAAACATTAAACTCTAAACACTAAACGCTAAACTCTAAACGCTAAACACTAAACACTAA
>CALPQG020000358.1 GCA_943325655.2 Bifidobacterium breve
AGCCATTAACATCATGCCATTTTCTATTGAAGCCCGATTGGGTTATGTTTATCCCGCGGCAGCCTTGGGTAACTGGACCCAAGTCAATAAAACCTATGCCGAAATCCTAAAAATTGACCCTAAAAATGCGACCGCCAATTACCGCTTAGGCTTGATGAATTACAATAAAAAGAATTACAAATTGGCGTACACCTATTTGGCCAAAAACATCAATTTATATCCCTTTGATTACGACAACTTGATATTATTTGCCTGGACGAATCTTCAATTGGGTAAATTAAGAGAAGCCAAAGTATTATTCAACAAGGTATTGTTAAACAAACCCAAAGATACCTCTGCCAAAGAAGGCTTGGCATTGATCAAATAATTGACCAAGCATTGGTTTGGTCAATAAACCAATTCGGCTTTAGGTGATAATTGTTTGGTTTCCAACTCCAAAATCATGGCTTTTAACATGGATGGGACAATGAATTTATGGAAGGGTTTCACAGGTAAAAAATAAAATCGGCCAAACCAATTGTTGAATTTTACAGCCGTAGAAACCGTCAGTTCTTTGATTTTTCCATCTGTGGTTTGTTTTCTTATATGAAAATATATCCTAAAGTTTAAGTGCTTATCATCTTCACCCAAGACTACTTCATTTTTAGTAATGGCATAAACTTTAAACAAACCAAGCCGGTGCCCCATTTCAACTTTAAAACTTTCAAATAAACTTTTTTTAGTGTTCGCGTTGGGCGAAGATTTAATTCCAGAAAAGGAAGACAATATATTTCTAAAGTTAAACAATTGGTTGATCCATTTGGGTGCGGTAGCAAAAAAAGCTTTACAAACCATGTTCGGAGTAATCCCATTTTCACGATCGATAAAAGAACCTTTGAAACTGTTGATATAATCATACAGGATTTCTTCTTGCTGTAACAAAGATGCTTCAGGGATTGTAGACTTTAAAATTTTCATAAAAAAGATTTAAGTTTAAATATTTTCAAAACTAATCAATAATCTTAAAAATCAATAACCTAAATAAGTATATTAAGTGCTAGATAATTTTCTGTTACTAGAAAGGATGTAAGGATGTTGTGAAAGTAACTATGCTTGAATGTGTAAGTTTTTTTAGCATGATGATTTTCTTGAATATTGTTTTAACACCATATTGTCTTAATCATTTGTCCCGATATTATTGGGATTCGGGATCGTGCTTTTGCAACTCGCTTTTTTTCTTAGTTACCTCGTATTTATTTTTCAATTTATGCATAAAAAAACCAATAAGGCAGCGCTCAAATCCCGAGAAAATCGAAACTCAATCACACTCATAAATGCACACACACCATCAACTACTATATTAATTACTAACAGTATTTCATCTAAAGCTATATTATTCATTTTTTTGGTTTTGAATTAAAAACGTCCCCCACAATTTACCTTTTACAAATCAGGATAAAATCAAATAATTGTATACCTTGTTCCTTCAAGAAAATTAAACCAATATGTCCGCTGCTATCCTACAAATTTTACCTTTAGGTTTTCCTTGGCAAACCAGAGATCCATTTATTTTTTGTGTTCACCACAGAGATGCATTTCCTAAAGGAAATGCACAGATGGGACCAAATGCTTCACTTGCAGGCAGGCATATAGGACAAGATTTTGTAGTAAAAGATGGCTGGAGAATGTACCATGGCAAAACGATGCCTGGCTTCCCATACCACCCTCACAGAGGTTTTGAAACGGTTACCATCGTAAAAGAGGGAATTGTTGACCATTCCGATTCGCTGGGCGCAGCAGGTCGTTTTGGTGCTGGTGACGTGCAATGGATGACTGCAGGAAAAGGCGTTTTACATTCTGAAATGTTTCCGCTGCTCAATCAGGAAGTAGAAAATCCCATGGAACTGTTTCAAATTTGGCTCAACTTACCTAAAACTAGCAAATTTGTAGCCCCTCATTTTAGAATGCTTTGGGAAGATGCCATTCCTGAAATCATAGAAAAAGATTCCAATAACAAATCAACGATTATCAACCTGATTGCAGGGAAATTAAACGGCAAAACTGCTCCAAATCCAACTCCAAATTCATGGGCGGCCAATCCAGCAAATGAGGTCATGATTTTGACCATCAAGTTGGAAGCAAATGCACAATGGACCTTGCCAAAAGCTTCACAAAAAGTAAACAAAACCCTTTATTTTTACAAAGGAAATGGCTTATCCATTGAAGAAAAAACAATTCCTACGTACCATTCGGTACTTCTAAATTCAGAAACTGATGTTCACTTACAAGCTTCCAATGAGGATTGCTACCTATTGGTACTTCAAGGAAAACCTATCAATGAACCAGTAGTGCAACATGGCCCTTTTGTAATGAATACCGAAAAAGAAATTGAGGATACTTTTGAAGAATACCGCAGAACACAATTTGGTGGCTGGCCCTGGCCAAACCACGAACAAGCACATCCTAGAGAAAAAGAAAGATTTGCATTGCATGCCGATGGTAGAGAGGAAACTAGACCAGGCTTAGGAAGGATTAAACTGGATTAGGGAAGTTAAGGAATTTGTTGAATAGTAACCATTAAATTATTGAAAAAACTAGGCTAGGATTAAAAAATCTCTTCAAACAAGTAGTGTCACATTTCAACCGCAAAGGAGATTAAAAAGTGCACAATTTCAAAATGCCCCACAAGGTTCTAAAGGAGAACATTATCGAGAAAACTATCACACTTTCTGTTGAAAAGCATCAAATTATGACCAATGATTTAACAGCTTATTTAAATACGATTCCTGAGTTTAACAGCTTGATTGTGAAGTAAAAAAACAATTCATTCAAACCGTTGTCAACGGTCGCAGACCTTGACAACGGTTTGAATACCGGTTTAAATAAAACGGTTTAAATAAAACGAGTACAAACCATGATATACCGTTGACAAGGCCTGAAAAAGACCGTTGTCAACAGGCTATTATCCCTTTCAAAAAAATCAACCTACCTCAATAACAAAATCCACGATACCATTTTCATCTATTTGATTAGTATGAAATTTTGCATATTCAGTCGCATTTCCAAACCAATTCAATACGTCTTTTCGTTGCAATCTTGTCTGTTTTAGATGCAAATAACTGTGGTATGATGAATGCTATAATCTCTAAAATCTTTTTACAAAACCATATTTTGCGGGTTATAGTGAAAATAGCTAGCTGTATAGACGAAACAGCTTCAAATCGCTCACGTTTTTGACCGAACAACATGCGGGTTAATTTGTCTATTAATGCTTGCTGTTGAAGGATTAATTCACCTTGCTTTTGTTGTTCAATTTTAAGGGTAATAATCTCTTTTTCAAGCACGTTATTTTCTTGTGACAATACATCA
>CALPQG020000359.1 GCA_943325655.2 Bifidobacterium breve
CCACCAAACCTAATGCAATTACCATAGATATTAAACCTTGGTTAATGGCTTCTTGTCCCAAACTTGGACCAACAATGGCTTCTTCTACAATTCTTGTAGGAGCAGGCATTCTACCTGATTTCAAGATATTGGCTAAATCTTTCGCTTCTTCCACTTCAAAGCCACCAGAAATACGACAGCTACCGTTTGGAATTTCTCCATTTACGTTTGGTGCAGAATACACGGCATTGTCCAATACAATCGCGATGGGTCTTTTGTCTTGGGATGCGCTGGCTGTTGCCATTCTCCATTTACGAACGGCATCGGTATTCAAATTCAAAGAAACGCCCCAACCATCTGCTGGATCATTGTCAATTCTTGAATCTCTTACATCTTCTCCTGATAAAATGGGTTTGCCATTCGCGCCCCTTTTCAACAAATACAACAAAATCAATTCTTCATTGTCTTTGCCTGGCATTGTTTTGCTTGCCCAGCTAAAAGTAACATTTGAAGGAACAAATTTTTGAATTTCAGGTTGTGCAATCAATGCAGCAACTTTCGCGGTATCTTTTAATTTTACCAACAACGAATTGTAGTAAGGATAAAAATAACCATCAAGTGAAGATTTGGTTGAATCCTTTTTAGCCAATTTAGTAGTGTCAGAAGATTTTTTAGACAATTTACTTTCTAAGCTGTTTGATTTCGCGCTATCACCTTTTGCAACCGCAGAAGTATCTGTAGAAACCGCATCGCCTTTTCCGGTTTTTAATTTGGCTTGTGCAGTTAAGTATTTTTCAGTTTGAACTACGAATGGTTCAAATTCGCTGTTTTTAACTACATTCCAAAATTCAAGTACCGCAGCAGATTGTAATAATTTACGCGCACGTTTTGGGTTATCAATACCTGGTAACTCCAATTGGATACGGCCAGTACCTTGTAGTTTTTGAATGTTTGGTTGAATAACACCAAATTGGTCAATACGACTACGAAGTACGTTGAACGAACGGTCAATCGCATCGTTGATCTCTCCATCAATAGTGCTGATCACTTTGGCATCAGGAGTATCAAAATTAATTCTACCTCTTGTCAATGAATTGGTAAAATAAGCGCTTAAGTTTTTAGAAGGATTTACTTCTTTGAACGCTTCATAAAACAAGTTGATGAATTTCTCTTGGCTGTTTCTTTGTGCCAGTTCAGCACGTTTTAACGTTTCTTTGAAGCTTGGGTCCATGGCTTTTGATCCTGCCATAACTTTGATAATTTCTACAGGAGAAACTTCCAAAACCACGTGCATACCACCTTGTAAATCAAGTCCCAATTGTAATTCTTGTTCTTTGATTTCTTTGTAAGTGTATTCTATGCCTAAAAAATTGAATACTGGTTTGAACCAGATAGAATCAAGGTAGTTTTGGCTTTTTGCGAAATCTACTTTGCCAGATTTATCTGTAGCATAAGCAGCAGCATCTTTTTGTACCGACTGCGATACAAGTGAAAAGGAAAGGAAATAGATGGACAGTAAAGATACTATCACCGTAAGTCCTACGATAAGCGATTTGTTTTTCATTGTTTTAATTTAAGGTATTGAATTGTGAGAATAAATATAAAAACGGAAGACTTCAACATCTTTGAATGAGACAAAGAAAATTTAGTCCACTCAAGCGTTAACTAGCCTGTCACGTTTTTGCGGGAAAAATTGTAAACTACTAAGGTGCCCTGGGTGAAATAAAATGACACAAAAAATCCGAAAGATAACTGTTGACAAATGCTAAGGGTTGTACGACAAACAACAATGGCAATAAAACGGCTTCAAATGAATGGAACAAATCAATTTGAATTGCTAAGAAAGGAACATTAAAAGAAGGAATTACCGCTGCATATTCATGGCTAACATTGATGTGCTGCGAAACTGGTTCCTTGGCTTTTTGCTTTTCAACTTTTGACACATATCCTTGATGTGGCACCATTACAGTAGCCACCACCGAGCACAACAACAGCATTGCCATTGTAATTGCAGCGATTGAATGAGATATGTGTTTTTTTGTTTTCATTTGACCTAACTACAAAACTATATAAAAAACAAAAAAGACCTATGATTTATTGTGTTTTTTTGAATTTGGTATTTAATACCAGTCATTTGATAATAAATAGTTAAAATCCCAGTTATTTAAACTACCTTTTGAATCAGCCCTTTCGACTCTTTTTCGCATCGGAATTTAATTTTATACCTTTTATGATTAATCTTGAAACAACGGTACATCAAGTAGAAGCACTCTATGCTTCCCTGACCGCATACCTTACTGTATTTCAGCAACAAGCAAATTATTCCTGTATTTCAGGATGTTCCAAATGTTGTCAGTCTCCCCATATAGAAGCCACGATTTTAGAATTACTTCCTTATGCTTTTCATGTGTATTTGAACAATTGTGCAGAAGAGTTGTATGATAAACTGGTGGAAACCAATACGCCATTATGTATATTGTATGAACCCATAAAAGCCATGGTTCGCAAGGGAGCTTGTGCTGATTATGCATTCAGGCCGTTGGTGTGTAGGTTATTTGGGTATTCATTTGCCAAAGACAAATTGGGACAACCTGACTTGATTACCTGTAAAGAAATAAAAAATCATTTTCCTGAAGAAGTTAAAAACATTGCTGAACAGGCAAAAAATCATTTGGAGTTACCCATGGCAAATGTATACTATACGCGTTTAACTGAAATAGATTATCACCTAAGTTTAAAGCAATATCCAATCAATGAAGCAATGAGGCTGGCGATTGAGTTGGTGTTGAATCATTTTCATTTTACTACTCCTTCAGCCGAAGTCATCAAAAGTGCCTCCTAAACTGTCGCAACGGCTTCGTAAAAATCTTTTTCCATGTCCATAAAACGGTGCATGGCTTTGTTGATGAATTCGTCCGTGAGGCAATTTTTAATGTCATCATCTCCACTCAAATCCATGGCTGCTATTTTATAGGTTTGTTCGTAATTGCCGTATTCTAACTTTAACAAATATTTATTGTTCCAGTTAAAAATGGTAATGCGACAAGGCTTGTCTGTAATTTCTGCTACTACTCTCATTATTTTAGTTTAGAGTTTAGAGTTTTTAGTTTAGAGTTTAGAGTGGTGAGTTGTGAGTGTTGAGTGTTGAGTTGTCAATGCCTAAATGAAGTTGACCGTTTTGATTTACTCATAACTTCATTTAGTTATATTCTTCTGTGATTTTTGAATCGGAGGTATTTTGTCCAAAACTCCAGCATGAAGGGTCATTTTGCCCTTCAACGCTGAGTTATATTCTTCCGTTGATATTTCACCATCGGCATTTTGTCCGTTACAAATATATTCTTTTTCAAATTGAATTGGTGAC
>CALPQG020000360.1 GCA_943325655.2 Bifidobacterium breve
TACTCACTACATCAATGTTTTTATAAATGGTTTCGTTGATGTCTGGAAATTCGATGGCAACTTTGTCTCCCTTTTGAACTTTAGACACATAAGCTTCTGCGATTTCTGCCGTGGCTTTATAAGAGGATGTGTTGATTACCCTAAATGCAGGAAAACCAGGGTTTGCCATTTCTCCAACTTTCATGATTACTTCATCAACCACACCGTCAATTGGAGCCGTGATTTTGAATGCGGCATATTGTTCATTTAAGGATTCAATTTTGTTTTCCAGAGATTCTTTTTGATTTTTAGCTTGAAGGTATTGCACCTCAGTACCAATTTTTTGATCCCAAAGTGATTTTTGTCTGTTGTATAATTCAGTTACAAAACTTAATGAGCTTTTAGCTTCATTAATGCCTTTGATAATTTGTTCTGCATCCAAAGTGGCGAGTACAGTTCCTTTTCTAACTGCTTGGCCTCTTTGAACAAATATTCCAGTAACCGTTCCTGGCACTTTTGCAGTTACAATAATATTCTTATCAGAAGTCACTTTTCCCTGAACATCAATATAGTGGAAAAATGGAGTTGTTTTCAGTGGGGATACCGATACCTGAATAATATTACCAGCACTGGTTTTGGGATTTGTTTTGTTAATTTCTTCTTCTAGTGTTTTGATTTTAGCACTGATTTCAGCATGTTGTTTTCTCAAATCTTCTAATTGTGCATTGTTGTCCTTTTTTCCACATGAAGCTAATAGGAGGGTAATTACAACGGCATTTAAGGATAGTTTACTTAGTTGTTTCATGATAAATTAATTATGATTTGAAATTTTTGTAGAATAATTGATGATGTCTGCTAGACATGCTACTTTATTGGTGATGATTTTATGTAATTCGTCTCTTTCAACATGCTTTTGCAAAAACTCATAATCTTTGTATTCGCTGGCAAGTCCAACATAAGGGGCCAAATAAGCGGGTTTATTTAGCCTGTCCCAAATGCACCACATGATGTTTGCACCATCTATCGGTGTGATTTTTTTATTTGTTATCGCATCAGCAATATTTTTTGCCAATCTTCTTAATCCCGCGCGACAGGTTTTCACGGCCACTAATTTTCTATACCATTTGACAAGCTCAAGCTTGTTTTTCGATTGTGTCATCTTCAGGAAATATTAGATATAAAAACGATAAAAATTATTTTAAATTACCCAATGCAAAATCCATATCAACTTTGTAGACCAATACATCATACAATGCATTGTAGTAATTGATTTGGGCTTCTTTTAAGGCAGACTCAGCAGTGACCACTTCAAGGTTAGACCCAATTCCTTGTTTGTATTTGTATTCACTCGCTTTGACCACTTCTTCAGCCAGTTTTACATTGTTCTGTTGGTTGTTCAAACTTTGGGTGCTGTTTTTAAGGTTTATTTCAGCCTGTTTTACTTGCAGGTCTATATTTCTTTCTGCAGTTGAAATAGCGTAGTTTGTTTTTTCAATGGTTAACCTGGCTTGTTGGCTTTTATAGTATTTAGAAAAGCCATCAAATACAGGCATTTTTAAAGACAGACCGACATTTGAAAACTTATGCCAGCTTGTAGAATATAAGTCACTCAGTTGGATTGAACCATTGTTATATCCCAAATTACCAAAAGCTACTATGGATGGTAAATACCCTGTTTTGTTGCTTTTCAAGTCTAATTCAGCAAGTCTTTTTTGTGATTGCAAAACATTATATTCAGGCCTGTTTGTATATAGTGGTTGTGTGTTGGCTTCTATGGCTATGGCTTTAAATGAATTAATTTTATCTGTTAAAGTTAAATTGTCACTGCTATTCATACCCATTTGGTATTTCAAAAGTAGGGTACTTAAATCGTATAGGTTGTCAAATTTTTGCTTCTCAGTTAGTAAATTGTTGTAGGTTACTTCTAGTCTGCTCACATCGATTTTTTCTGCAAAACCAGCCTGATTTAAAAGTCTGGTTTGTTTCAATAAAGTATCCATTCTTCTTAAATTTGAAGCGAACAATTGTTTGCGTTCTTCATTGATTAAAGTCAGGTAATAGGCTTTACTTACGTTTTGAATGATTGAATTTTTATTGATATCTATTGCTTTTTTTGTAAGTTCTGTGTACGTTTTTGCTGCCTGTAAACCAACCAATAGGGTGCCATTAAAAATTATTTGAGTAACACCTAGTGTTGCGCTACTGCTATACGGCACTCCAAAAGCCAAAGGGACAATAACGTTTGATGGTGCATTTTTATCAAGTGCACTCGCTCGTGCAAACATGCTTTGCACTTCAATATTGTTCATCATCAATGCATCAATGCTGGCTTGAGGCAAACCAGCTGCACGAATTTCACCCACCTTAGCAACAGAAATTTGTTGGTCAAGCGTTGCTGATTTTATACTGATATGGTTTGAAACAGCATATTCAATACATTGTTGTAATGAAAAATTGTTTTCAGAGGCTGCTGCTGGTTGTTGTGCAAAAACCTGGATTGGTATCATACAAACAATTCCGACTAAAATGAATTTTGTGATTTTCATTGGTATATTATATAAGCGAATAGTTAAGATTTGAATAGGTTGTTAATTTAATCTTCAATTTTATGGTACTGATTAAGCAATTGATGACCTTTAAGGGTGCAAATACCATATACAAAGTGGTCAAACAATTGAATTTGGACATCAGAAGATGGGAATTCTTCTACGGGGAATATGTCAGGATTGTAGCCTTGTTCAATTTGTTCAATTCTCATTCTTGAAATGATTTTAACATTCATGTTTTTTCTAAAATAACCATCAAACATGCCATTTCTGAGTGTTTCACTGATGTGGTTTTGAATGAATTCTTTTTTGTGGTCTTGAAAAATTTTCCAGGCAGCAGGATGGTATTTTCTTAAATCAAGTAATACGACAGGGTTAACGTTACAAACCGTGGTTTTTAAATATTCCGAAGTTTTTACCAATTCTTCAATAACATCTTTTGATTCTTTTCTGATTTTTAACAACTCAATCTTTTGTTGGTCTAAAAAACCTTTTACAAATTCAGAAACCAATGAATCCTTGTCTTTAAAATACTGGTAAATAGTTTTTTTAGACATTGAAAGTTTGCTTGCAATGTCATCCATTGTTATACTCTTTAGTCCGAACCTCATAAATAAGCCGTCTACACCTTTAAGAATATTACCTTTAATCTCCATAATACTTTTTGTTTGTGCAATACTAAGGAAACTTTAGTTGAGTAAAAAGTTTTCTGTATTTTTTTTGTCTAATCAAATTTCGAGTATTCATTGTTTTTAGACCATTAAAACGGATGAGTTGCTAACTATTTGAAAAATAATAAATTTGATA
>CALPQG020000361.1 GCA_943325655.2 Bifidobacterium breve
AAACTAACAAGCAAGAATGAATTTGGAATCAGAACATATTACTAACAACTCAACACCCAACACTTATAACTTCCATGCAATACTCCAAAATGCACTGAACAAGGAAGTTACTGTCACCGCTTCTGGCTTTGTGACGGGTGGTTTCATCAACAAAACCTATTGGCTGGAAACTTCTGAGGGTAAGCTTTTTTTGAAACTTAACAATGCGGCTCAGTTTCCTGATATGCTTCAAAAAGAAGCGCGAGGATTAGTATTGCTACAAAATACCAATACCGTTTCAGTTCCTCAGGTGATTGCGGTTGGTTTGTTTGAGGATTTGCAATACTTGGTGCTGGCATTTATTGAAAAGGGCTACAGAAACAATACCTATTGGGAGACTTTTGCGCGGCAAATTGCCGGCTTGCACCAGGTTACGAATGCTACTTTTGGACTCGTAGAAAATAATTTTATTGGTTCTTTGCCACAAATAAATACTCCAGAGGTGGATTGGCTTACCTTTTTTATCGAACAAAGATTGATGGTTCAAGCGCAAATTGCATTGGACAAAGGTTTGATTGACCGGTGGTTGGTCAATAAATTGGAAGCATTGGCGTATAAATTACCCTCATACATTGACAGTGTCAAACCTTCTTTGCTTCATGGTGACTTATGGCATGGAAACTACATGATAAATAAAGATGGAAATCCGATGGTGATTGACCCTGCGGTTTATTTCGGTTGTAGCGAAATGGAGATTGCGTTTACTGAATTGTTTGGGAGAATGGACGATCGGTTTTACCATGCTTATTTCGAGCAAAATCCTTCTACAGAAGGTTATGAATTGCGTTCCGATATTTATAATTTGTACCCTCTTTTAGTACATGTAAACTTGTTTGGTCAAAGTTATGTGGCTGGTATAGAGCAAGTTTTGAGTAGGGTGTAAGCGCTTTTAAAACATTTACAATCAATTTCAAACTGCTTTTCGAAAGTAATTTGATACCAAACAGATTCACTTAAGAAGGTGTTATTGCTAATTGTTGTAATCTTTTAATGCTTAAAGGTCTAAGTCTTGGGTGACTTTTTGAAGTTTAATTTTGAGTTTTCGTCCTTTAAGAAAAATTGTTGACCACCAGCTTTTGAAGTTGTAAGGTGGTGTCGGGGTTTTGTTGGTTATTAATAATGGTTATGGATGCAACAGGGCAAGTCGCTTTTAATTTTAATATAATTTCTTTACCATTGGCATCAGGTAAGTGATGATCTTAACACACATGGTCTGGACTATTGTATTTTAATGATTTATAGACCTCTTGTGCTGTTGAAAATGGATTTATTGGGTTTCTTTTATCCAATTGATTGAGTGCCCAGGTTAAATCAATGAAAACATTTTATTGTATTCAACAATGAGAACTGATATTTTTTGGTAACAAGGCGTTTATGGAATAGTTAATCCTTCAGTTGGGGAATCAATTCAATTATTTCTGGAATAATTTTAGTCAATAGTGCTTTCGCCTTCGTGTGGTTGTTTATAATGATTTCAAAATTTGTTTTGGAGATAGATTCTGTTTCCACTTGTTTTACAAATTCATATAAATCATCCATTCCCAGCATTTTACAGGATGCACCAAAGCGGTGTGCTATTTGAAAGCTTGCCTCAAAGTCATGGTTTGGTATCGCTAAATCCATGTTGCTTTGATAGTCTTTGGACATTTCAAGGAATAAAGTAAATATTTCAATAATTACACTCGTGTCCGTACTAATTGCTTCTTTGATGAAGTTGATATTGATGGAACTTTTTGACGAATTATTGCTGAGATTGTGGGGCATCATAAGCTTTTTTTTCTGTGAACAGTTACGAAATTCTTGTTGTATTGGTTGTCAAAGTATTGTTCAATTGTTTTGAATCACCCTTTTTGCTACCCAATTGAAAAAGTTAAGCGTTTTATTTTGAATGTATTAAAGAAATGTTGATGCTGGTTTGGAATCATAAAAATGGGACACTGAAAGGTGATAGTTTTGGATATTTATCTTCAATACCATTGAAATTGATTTGCCAACAAAATCATTTTCATCTTCATACCAAAAAAAATTATTGTTTAGCTTTTAAATTCATTATTCTAAGGAATGATTCATTTATCCTCTTTAGGGGAATGTCTCCAGATTTGACTAGCTTTTTGATAATCAGGTGTATTTCAGAAGCGGAAATTTTGTCCTGAGGATTTACCTGGTTTCCAAATAACAATACATCAACACCTGCATTGATAGAAAGCTTGATGGCATTTTCTAACCCGTAATTTTTGCTAATGGCAAACATTTGCATGTCATCAGAAAATACGACTCCAATGTAATTGAGCATGTTCCTAAGCATATCGGTCACTATTGTTTTGGATAAAGTGGCCGGTAAACAAGCAGTATCCAAATGGCAATTGATAATATGTGCGGTCATGACGGCATCACAGTTATTGGCTTTGATGATGGTATTGTACGGGATGAGTTCAATAAATTTCCATTGGTTGGTCACTTCGGTAATTCCCAAATGAGAATCTGTGGTAGAAGAGCCATGTCCTGGGAAGTGCTTTAAAATTGTTTTTACGCCATATTCGTGGTGGGCATTGATGCTGGCATTGGCGTGTGTAGCCACCGTTTCTGGATTGGCAGCATAACTTCTGTTTGCTTTTGCAATCACAGGGTTATTCGGGTTCAATGCCAAGTCAACATCGGGGGCGAAGTTGAGTGTAATTCCCAACTCTGCCAATTGTGCCGCTAAAATTTTGGTGTAGTAGGTAGTAGAATCGGTATTGCTTAAACTTCCTAAATAAGCCGCAGAAGGCATTTTTACAAAACCATATTTTTCTTTTAAGCGATGCACTTTTCCTCCTTCTTCGTCTATGCTGACCATTAATGGAATCGTTGCAGACGCTTGAAGGTCAGCGATTAGTTTTTTGAGGTTTTCTTTGGAATTGCTAGGATTGATGTTTTTTTCAAACAAAATAATACCACCCATTTTACCTTTTTTTATTTCTTTCAATATTGTATCATTCGGTAAAATGGACGTTCGTGCATTGATTCCAACCATAATCATTTGACCGATTTTTAGGTGAAGGCTATCTTCTTCACTTAGTGGTTTTTGATTAGAATTACTTTTTGAATTTTGCTGTTTTTCTACCACACCTGATTTTGATGGCGCTTGTGTCGAAGCTGTGTTTTTCGTGCTTTTAACAGCACAGGCTGAAAACAACATTACCACAACAAGTATTCGTATGTTTTTCATTTTGAAAAGGATTATAATGCTTTAAAATTTTCTGGAAATGCCAATATAAACACCAATTGCTCCATTGCTGGAAGGACTTT
>CALPQG020000362.1 GCA_943325655.2 Bifidobacterium breve
ACTGAAACAATGGGGGTTCAATGTAAGTGATACCTTTAGCATTTGTAAATCCATTCAGGATGTAATGACATTTATCCATGATTGGGAAAACAAACGCTTTGAATTACCATTGGATACCGATGGAATTGTGATAAAAGTCAATAGTTTTGAAAAACAGGAAACCTTGGGCTTTACGGCTAAAAGTCCACGGTGGGCGATTGCTTACAAATACAAACCACAAAGTGTTTCCACCATTTTAGCATCTATCACTTACCAGGTGGGTCGTACAGGAGCCATCACTCCGGTGGCCAATTTGAAACCAGTTTTATTGGCCGGAACAACGGTAAAACGGGCTTCACTCCACAATGCCAATGAAATAGAAAGACTAGACTTACGTGTAGGAGATACTGTTTTTGTAGAAAAAGGAGGAGAAATTATTCCACAGGTATTGTCTGTAGACCTGAGTAAAAGAAATCCATCGGCATTAAAAGTAACCTATATCACCCACTGCCCTGATTGCCATACACTTTTGGTTAGAAAAGAAGACGAAGCCAACCATTATTGCCCCAACCACAAGGGCTGCCCAACACAACTAAAAGGCAAGATTGAACATTTCATCAGCCGAAAAGCATTGAACATTGATGGCATCGGCGCTGAAACCATCGATGCATTTTTTGAAAATGGATTGGTAAAAAATGTAGCGGATTTATACGATTTGACCTATGAACAAATTCTCGCCATTGACCGGTTTGCAGAAAAATCAGCACAAAACTGCATAGATGGTTTGATCAAATCGAAACAAACGCCATTTCACCAGGTATTGTATGGACTGGGAATCAGGTTTGTAGGAGTTACGGTAGCGGAAAAACTATGTACCCATTTTCATACCATTGACGCCATTAAAAATGCAAGCTTCGAGGAATTGAAAGAAGCTCCTGAAATCGGTGAGAAAATAGCGCAAAGCATCTTAGATTTTTTTGCTGATGATGACAATTGTCAACTTATAGAAAGATTAAAAAAGGCCGGGCTTCAATTTGAAGCAGTGATTAAGGAGAAAAATATTGAAAGCAATGTATTGGAAGGATTGACTTTTGTGGTTTCGGGTGTATTTGAACACTTTGAAAGAGATGAGATCAAAGAAAAAATCATCAGTAATGGAGGAAAAGTATTGTCTTCCATCTCTGCAAAATTAAACTATGTTTTGGCCGGTGAAAACATGGGACCTGCCAAACTCGAAAAAGCCACCAAACTCAATATCCAAATAATTTCAGAGAAAGAATTGATGGAAATGTTGTCTTAAGTTATCAGTTTACAGTTTTCGGTTTACAGTTATCAGTTTAACGCCGTGTCAGGTGTTTTCACCTGACACCTGACTACTTAATCTACACTTCATGCATAACCTTCAACACCCTAATTTCGAGGCATTAAAAGAACTTTTAGACAAAAAGGTGGTTCAATTCAACCAACCTGATTTTATCAAAGATGACCCTATCAGTATTCCACATTTATTCTCTAAAAAAGAAGACATAGAAATCATGGGATTTTGGGCAGCGGTGCTGGCTTGGGGACAAAGGGTGACAATTATCAATAAATGTAAGGAGTTGATTACATTGATGGACCATGCTCCATACGATTTCATGATCAATCACCAGGAAAATGACTTGAAAAAACTTTTAAATTTTAAACACCGAACTTTTAACAGTACAGATACACTCTATTTTATCGCTTTCTTCAAGGATTTTTACCAAAAACATGCAAGCCTCGAAGAAGCTTTTAGTTACCAAATGAAAACCAATGACCAGAACATTGAAAATGGGCTCAATGGCTTTTTCAATCTTTTTTTTGGTTTGGAGGATGCACCGGGAAGAACAAAAAAACATATCGCCAGTCCTGCCAGAAAATCGGCTTGTAAGAGGATTTGCATGTTCCTGCGATGGATGATTCGAGAAGATACAACTGGAGTTGATTTTGGGATCTGGAAAACAATTCAACCGTCCCAGCTTATTTGTCCATGTGATGTACACGTAGACCGAGTTGCCAGAAAACTAGGGTTGATTCAAAGACCACAAACGGATTGGTTAACCGCAGTAGAACTGACTGAAAACCTGAAACAATTTGACCCAAAAGATCCTGTAAAATATGACTTTGCTTTGTTTGGAATGGGTGTTGAAAAGTATTTTTATATAAAATAAACAGGATATTTTTAAACAGTTTTCACATGAAGTCAACGCCCTATTTTTGCGTTAAGGATTGAGCAATTGTTTGAGCTCTTTTGCTTTGTTAACAAATGTTATGAATTAGTGATAAAAACAGCAAACAAAGCAAAAAGCGAGTTGCGAAAGCCTGACCCGAAGGGGAACGCCCAAATAAATGAGATTATACTAACTAATTATTTAATACTCATTCCCTAATTTCAAATTCTGGTTTACTAAAAAAATAATTCAATCCCCCTACCTGATCCAACAAGACAGCATGGTAACGTCATCATGGTAAGGAACTTCACCACGGTAAGCATCGACATTGTCTTTGATCAGCTGATTCAAATCTGCATCTAATTTGTCAATATTTTTCATGATAAAATACATCAATTTTTCATCACCATATTCCTCTCCACTGCTGTTTTGTACCTCGGTCAAACCATCAGTATAAGCATAAATAAAAGCTTCGTCTTTGTAATCGATTATTCCTTCATTGATAAACGGTAATTCTTCAAAAATCCCCAATACAGTTGTTCCTTTTTCCAGCAACAGCACTTTTCCATTTTTAAAAAGCATGGGTGGATTATGTCCAGCATTCACATAATGAATTACCTTATTGATAGGATCAATGATGGCTCCGAAAAAAGTTATAAAGTAATCTCCTTCTGCATTGTTACGAATAAGGTCATTTACCCCAGTAATGATTTCAATAAATTCCAAACCCTGTAATACCAAAGCCCTTAAAGAGGCCTGAAAATTGGACATGATCATCGCCGCAGGAATTCCTTTACCAGAAACATCGGCGATACAAATCATAAAACGATCATTGTCCAAAGGAATATAATCGTAATAATCCCCACCAACTTGTTTGTGAGGATAATATGCTGCCTGAATTTGAAGTTTGTGAGTATTTGGTAGTTTTTTAGGAAACAATAAATTTTGCACCTGTTGGGCAATTTGCAACTCCTTTTTAATGGCTTCCTGTTGCAACTGTTTCCTCGAAAAACGTTTATTTTCTACCGCAACCAATACAAGGTTACTGATAATCTGAATCAATGGAAGGTAATCTCTGGCCAGCTCAATATGGTCACCAATAACGCTGACAAAAACATAAGCCAATACATTGCTCTTGTGTTTGACAGG
>CALPQG020000363.1 GCA_943325655.2 Bifidobacterium breve
CTTCAAATCGCGTAACCATACCGCTTGGGTTGGAGCCATGATCAGGTTCTGTAAGTCCAAAACAGCCCAAATAATCGCCAGATGCCAGCTTAGGTAAGTATTTGTGCTTTTGAGCTTCACTTCCAAAAGTATATATGGGATACATCACCAAAGAACCTTGTACAGAAGCCGTGGAGCGCATACCGGAATCGCCCCTTTCGATTTCCTGCATCATGATGCCGTAAGCGATATAATCCAATCCTCCTCCACCATATTGACTTGAAACAAAAGGACCGAATGCACCTATGTCTCCAAACTTCTTCACAATTTGTTGCGGGAATGCTGCCTTTTGACAACAATCTTCAATGATGGGCTTGATTTCTTTGTTTACAAAATCACGCATGGAACTGCGAATCAATTTATGTTCATCAGTGAGCAAATCATCGATATTATAAAAGTCAGGTGATTCAAATTTGTCGATTGCCATGGTTGAAATTTTGATTTGGTTGAATTTAATCTCAAATTTACAAACGAATATAAGCTTTTTTTGTTGAGCCATACCATGAATAAAATCCAATCAGACGAACAACTTGCTGTCATTCTTCAAAAATTAAGGAATAAATTTGAAGCTGATGGTCAGGATTTAAATTCCTACCTTGAAGGAATGACTCATAACCAATACCTTAACTATTGGGACTATATTCAATTGGATACTTTGTTGAGTTTACAAAAACCTAAAACAAATTTTCCTGATGAATTTATTTTTGTCGTATATCACCAAATCGCTGAGCTTTATTTCAAATTGATTTTGTTTGATATTAATCAGGTTATTACTGAAAAAAACATTTCTTCCTCTTTTGTATTGGAAAAAATGATACGCATCAATCATTATTTCAATCAATTGTTAATTTCCTTTGAACATATTATTGGTTCAATCAGCAAAAGTCAGTTTGGCCAATTCAGAACCAGTTTGATGCCTGCAAGTGGATTTCAATCCTGTCAGTTTAGGGAAATAGAATTGAATGCAACGCCTATAATACATTTGGTCGACAAAGAATACCGAAATGCTGACGTTGGTGTTGACATCCAAGACTTATACCCCCACCTCTATTGGAAAAAAGGGTCTATTGATTCTAAAACAGGGAAAAAGACCTTGACACTGGTACAGTTTGAAGAAAAATACGACACCTATTTATTAAGTGAAGCGACAAAATTTCAAACACTTAATTTATGGACAATTTTTGAACAACTCCAACAAAAAGAACCCCTCTCAGAAGCATTAAAAGAGGCATACAAAACATTTGATTTAAACATGAATGTGCATTGGGCTTTGATTCACTTTAAAGCCGCGGCAAAACATTTAAGTAAAAAACCTGTAGACATGACATCTACCGGAGGAACCAACTGGCAACAATATTTGCCCCCAAGATTTCAAAAAATAGTTTTTTTCCCTGAATTATGGTCCAAGGAGGAAATCGAGAATTGGGGAAAAGCATACATCGAATCTGCTCTTGCACCTCAAGCATAGCTTTCACACCAATGCCTTCGGAACTTATCGGAGGCATTTGTGTTTTTTAAGCATATTGATAAGGAGAATTATAACCATAAAGAAAACATCGATTATTTTTTGTTAATCCCTGTTTTTTATCAAATTGCAAAATCAAAACGTTACATAAATCTTAAGAAATTGAGAATTGTCATAAGTTTCATTTTATTCACCCTAGGTCTTACTTTTTTAGATAAACAATTGCATGCCCAAAATATTAAAAAACAGGTTTGGTACGATGCCGCAAAAACACAACTCAAAGAAGAATATTTTTTAAACAACAAAAACAAAAAATCCATCGATGGACTGTATACAGCCTATTATTTAAATGGCAATTTAAAAATAAAAGGTTTTTTTGAACAAAATAAACAAAACGGATTATGGGAATTTTATTATGAAAATGGCAACAAAAAATCAAGTGGTTATTATGTAAATAATCTTCCTGAAGGAAATTGGAAATACTACTATGAAAACAAGCGCCTTCAAATGGAAGGTAAATTGAAAAATGGTCAAAAAGACAGTACCTGGAATTTTTATTACGAAGACCAAGTAATCAAATCAATGGGAGATTACGAAAATGGAGCCATCACGGGACCTTGGAAATACTTTTATGAAGATGGGCATGTAAAAGGAGATGCACTGTTAACCAACAATTCAGGCTGGTACAAAGAATATTATGTAGACGGTACCCTCAAAATGGAAGGCCTTTTAAAAAATGGGTTGGGCGATAGCATTTGGCATTATTACCACGAAAATGGCATATTAAAAGCATTTGGAAATGAAAAAGAAGGCATGAAAGATGGCTTTTGGATGTATTACCACGACAACAAGGTGATTTCGGCACAAGGAAATTATATCCATGGATTACAATTAGGTAACTGGAAATACTATTACCCTAACAGTCAATTAAGTACTGAAGGAGAAATGACTTCGGGGAAAAAAGATGGCAAATGGTTGTCTTATTATGAAATTGGAGGTTTAAAGGGAGAGAGTACTTTTAACAGTGGCGATGGACCATACAAAGAATATTACCAAAACGGTGCATTAAGAATTGACGGCTATATCAAACAGGAAAAAAACCATGGTAAATGGACCTATTATTATCCTAACGGTAACGTGGAAGCCAATGGTGATTTTGTGGATGGGGAAGGATGGTATAAAGGATATTTCCCCAATGGAAAGTTAAAAATGGAAGGCAAAATCAAAGACGGAAACAAGATTGGTTCTTGGAAATTATATGATGGTGAAGAAGCCATTGCGGGTTATTACAAAACTTATTATGACAAAGCACCTGAAAAGTTATTAACTGACACCATCAATATCAAAGATACCATTGTCTTCAAAATTATTCCAAAAAAAGAGGTAGAGGTAGCTCAAAAAAAGAAAAAGAAACGCCACACCAGGTTCTTCAATCCATCTCTTAACCAATACAATACTACCATTTTAAGTTGTAACCCTGTCGCAATTATGCGCGGAAGTTTCCCTGTATACATAGAGTATTATATGGAGGAAAAAATGGGATTGGAATTAAATTATACCGTTTATAGAATTCCATTTTTTGGAAGTCCCGAATCTCAGGACACCGATAAAATTTTTAGTTCTGGATTTGCAATTGGTTTAAAACAAAGATTTTATAAAAAAATGAACAGTTACGGAATGTTGTATTATGGTCATGAAATTAAATACCATAAAATGGATTACACTGCTTATGTCAATGCTACTATTGGAAGTACTCATTTATTAAACGCAAATGCCAACATTTATCAATATACCGTTCAAA
>CALPQG020000364.1 GCA_943325655.2 Bifidobacterium breve
CAATACATTCCCGAAATCACATAACCTACCCCAAGCCCCCATAACATCAAGGGAGTAATGGCTTTTTTTAAATGTGAAGAAGGGTTATCTGTACTCAAAATGTTGAAATTAGAATTTTGTAGAATAATGTTTTTATGCTTAAATGATTGTATTAATACAGTATATTATTGTTACAATAGCATAAAATGGACATACGGAAATAGTACCATTTAGTTATTGGTGTTTGATACAATTTTAAACTGTCTTTGAAAATATTTCAACTCTTTATTTATGAAAAAATATTTATTTCCATTTCATTGTTTGCTTTTGCGATCCTCTTCAAGGACAAAATGTGACTATTTTTCTGATGCGATTTTTAAGACTTATTTGGTATTTAAAACGGATTCAATCAATACCAATAAAGATACTGAAATATCAGTTGCTGAGGCAATAGCTTTTAAAGGGGAAATAGTTATTCCTACTAAAGGAATTTCTTGATTAATTGGCATCGAAGCATTTGTAAATATTACGATGCTTTTATGTTATTCAAATCCACTTACTGACTTAGATATAAGTAAGAATATTGCTTTGACTTATCTAAATTGCTATAAAAAATAATCTAACAATTTTAGATGTAAGTAATAATACTGCTTTGACTAATTTATATTGTGCATTTAATCAACTTACAACTTTAAATGTTAGTAACAATGCTAACTTAAATAATCTTTATTGTTTCAATATCCCAAACTTAGCCTGCATCACAGCCCTAAATTCTCAGGATAAAACAAACTGGTCTTAAGACCCTACTGCAACTTACTCAGAAACCTGCACTACAGGCATCGAAGAAACTCCCACCACCCCAACCAAAACCATTGCCAACACTTACAACCTCCAAGGCCAAGCGGTAAACAATACTTACCAGGGTTTGATGATTATCAGGTAGACGGATGGTACAAGTGCTAAAACAGTGCTAAATAACCCCAAACGACTATGTTTTTAGGCAATAAAAAAGCCATTTAATCACTTTAAATGGCTTTTTTGATATGGTGGAGAATATCGGGTTCGAACCGATGACCTCTTGACTGCCAGCCAAGCGCTCTAGCCAGCTGAGCTAATCCCCCTTTTAGGATTGATGAATTTTAAATTTTTAACGTTGAATTGCTTCAATCGATTAATTTAAGTTATGATTTCAAAGGTAGTATTTATTTGTTTCATTACAAATTATTTTGTTTTTTTCTAGGGAAAACGTGATAAAGCAACATATTACCAAATTTCCTGATTAAGGCCTCGCTCCCCAATCCTATACCTTTAGAATAAGTGCTTTACATCCGATTAAATTGATTCTTCATGCTTAAAAGAAGAAGAGTATTATTGTCATGAATCAAAAATTCGTGATAAAAGACTCGCTCCATTTCCTGTATAAATGAGCACGAAAGTGCGAATTTACGAGCGTGGCGATGCATTTTAAGCCAATTTTATGTTAATGCGTTTTTTACTAATAATACTACTTAAAAAAAATCGTCAAATTATTTCTATTTATTTATTTATTTATTTATTAAATTTGAAATTGAATTTGTATAATTATTATTAAATTTATAAAAATGAAAAAAAATATCCTCCTGATTTTGTGTTCATTATTCTTTTCAATTGCGAAGGCCAACAATTTACAAATTGGAACCCCAACCTTGCCTTCAAGTACTACCATTGAATTTACAGTACAATGGGACAATGCCTGGAAAGTAGCTTCAGGTCCTAGCAATCATGATGCGGTTTGGATTTTTGTGAAGTATCAAAATTGTACTGACAATATTTGGCGACATGTTGATTTAAGTACAACGGCTATTGACCATACCATTGGAGGATCGCAACTAACAGTAGAAACAGTTAACGATGCAAAAGGGGTGTTTTTAAAACTAAATACTACATCCATCACCAATATAGCCAGTGCTACAATCAGGTTAAAATTTGCATCACTTGTGGATGCCGCTTACAATTACAAAGTATTTGGGATTGAAATGGTAAATATACCCGCTGGAAATTTTGTTATTGGTGATGGGGCAAGTGGTTATACCTTTTCAGGCATTACAATTACAGAAGGAATTCAATCAGCAGGATTAGGAGCTTCTAGTGTGTATCAAGTTAGTGGGTATGGCTCAACTTCACCTTTACCCGCCACCTTTCCATTGGGTTGGAATTCATTTTACTGCATGAAATATGAAATTAGCCAAGAGCAGTTTGCAGCTTACCTGAATACCTTAACGTATAACTTACAATTAAATAAAACCGCCAATTCTCCAGCCTCAGCGGTTGGTACTTTAGCCATCGCAGGAACAACCAATTGTCGAAATGGCATTAGGATTCAAACCGTCGGTGTATCTAACAATGTGCCGGCTGTTTATGGATGTGATTTAAACAATAACGGTACTTTTGATGAAACCGACGACGGACAAAGCATCGCTTGCAATTGGTTGAGTTGGAAAGATTTAACGGCCTATTTAGATTGGTCCGCATTAAGACCAATGACGGAATTTGAATTTGAAAAAGTTTGCAGAGGGTCTACTGCGGCATTGGCAAATGAATATGCCTGGGGATCAACTGTTTTATTGCAAGCACATTCAAATGCTCTTACCAATAGTGGACAAAGTAGTGAGGTTTCTACGGCTTCTGGGGTTGGCTTATGTGCTTATGGGGCAAACAATACCAATTTTGGACCATTGAGATGTGGATTTGCTCCTCGTACCGCAACAAGTAGAGTTGAGGCCGGAGCATCTTTTTATGGGGTTATGGATATGTCGGGCAATGTATCAGAACAATGTGCTGGTGGGTACAATTTCAATTATTCGACTTTTACAAACACATGTGGGGACGGAGAATTGAGCGTTTTAGGAGAAGCCAATATTATGGGGTGGCCAGCTACAGGTGGAGGCAATGGAGGTGGTGCTGTAATGCGGGGTGGGGATTGGCTTCAAGGCTGGGACCATTTACGCGTTAGCACCAGACAAAATATGACTACAAATTTTAACAATTCCCGTTCATCAGTTTGTGGAGGACGCGGTGTTAGGTAATAATTTGGTTGTATGAAATTAATTTATTTGAGCCTAGCATTACTATTCAATTCCTTTATTTGCACCGCTCAATATATTGGTGGGCGTCAATATATTGCGTCTACTAATTACTTCTTTGCCTCTACCTGTACTGCTTTAGAAAACACCAATGTGTTTTTTGGTGGCAGTGCTGATGGGTTTGCACAAAATTTTATAAATAATTCAGTCTGTGCGCCACTTGAAAACACCAATGTGTTTTTTGGTGGTAATG
>CALPQG020000365.1 GCA_943325655.2 Bifidobacterium breve
GTTAATGGCAACGTTACCAAATATCCTGTAGAATTATTGATTGATACTTATGACAACAAATGGATTCGTTATCCCAAAAACAATGGCGGAGGAATCGTAGTTTTTAATGAAAAACTACCCTCAGGAAAACAATACAAATACCTGACTGATCAGGTGGGAGAAGGAAAACTGCCAAGTAAAGGTACAAGTTGTTTTACAAAAGATGCCAATGGAGCTATTTGGATAGGAACAGATAAGGGAGTTGGGGTTTACAGTAACCCTAATCAAATTTTAACCAGCACCAGTTTTGATGCCACTACACCAATATTTGAAAACCGTCCATTATTAATTGATAAAGTAGTAAAATGCATTACTGTAGATGGCTCCAATAGAAAATGGATAGGAACAAATGCTGGAGTCTGGTTATTTAATGAAGACGGTACCCAGGAAATCACTAGTTTTAATATGGACAATAGTCCACTACTTTCAAACAATGTATATGACATTGAAATTTGCAGAACTACAGGTGAAATATTTTTTGCCACCGATGCAGGTATCATTTCTTATAGAGGGGACGCCACAGATCCTTTGACAGTTAACAACAGTGAAGCGGCTGAATTTTCAGCTACTGTATTCCCTAATCCAGTAACTCCTGAATTTAATGGTCAAATAGGAATTTCAGGATTACCTTTAAACACCAACATTAAGATAACAGATATCAATGGCGTTTTGATGCATGAAACACATTCAAATGGTGGTACAGCTACCTGGAACGGTTACACCTATAGTGGGGGAAAAGCACAATCAGGTATTTATTTGATTTTTGCTACCAATAAAGAAGGCTTACAAACGATGGTGTCTAAGTTTGCTATTGTAAAATAAATCAAATGCTTCAAAATACAAGAGGAGTTGTTTTAAGCCATATTAAATACAGAGAAACATCGCTCATTGTAAAAATTTACACAGAGGCTTTTGGACTACAAACCTATATTGTCAATGGTGTGCGAAGTAGTAAAGCCTCCAAATCAAAAAGTGCTTTTTTCCAACCTTTGATGTTGCTCGATTTGATTGTGTACCATAAAGATGGGCAGTCGATGCACCATATCAAGGAAATAAAAACCGCTTATATTTTTAAAAATATTCCTTATGAACATAAAAAATGTGTCATTGCCATTTTCTTAAGTGAAATACTTCAAAAAACAATTAAAGAGCATTATCCCAATAAAGACCTTTTTGAATTCATCTTTAGTTCACTAGTCACTTTAGACCAACAAGCACTTGATTTCGAAAACTTTCACCTCATATTTCTTCTTCAATATGCGTCGTATTTAGGTTTTGCACCAGAGAATGCCGCTTCTTTTTTTGACGAGGTCCATTTTCAATTTAACCCGGTAGAATTGTCTTTTGTTGAACAATTATTTACTTCAAATAACTATATCTGCAATAACAAAGGTTTGAATCAAACAAGAAGGCTCATGCTTGATAAAATTGTTTATCTTTATCAAATACATATTGATTCGATGGGTTTAATAAAATCATTGGAGGTATTAAGAGAAATAATGGACTAATAGATATGAATAAGTTCTGGGATAAATCAAATTTGTGGTTAGTTGTCTATCTACTACTATATATTGGTGGCCTAATTGGGTTGATTGGATTCGATCATCCATTTTGGACTGATGAACATCATTTTTATGATACTATTCAACTTTTTTATTCCTCCATTTCTATTGAAAATTTGCGACATTATAATGAAATGTCTACCCCCTTACCATTTATCATTTATGCACTATGGGCAAAAATTGGTGGATTAAACTTGGTTTGGTTAAGGGTACTATCTATTTTGATAGCAGTAAGTACTTTTCTTACCTTTTTCACTGTCACTAAAAATTGTTTTGATGCTAGAATAGCGCTTTTAGCTACCATTTTCATGAGCTTAAATCCTTATATGTTTGGTGTAAGCTTCTTTGTATATACAGATATGACGTGTATTGGAGCAATAGTGATGGCTTTATATTTTATTCAAAAAGAAAACATAATTATGATCACCCTTAGTTGTGCTCTATCCATCTGGTGTCGCCAATATGCTATTTTCTTTACGGCTACTATTTGTTTTTACTATTTTGTTCAATTTATTCAAACCAAACAAACTATTTTTTTTATAAAAAGCATTATTGTCGGAAGTGCTGTACTAACCATTATTCCACTATTAACAATATGGGGAGGCTTATCTCCAATAAATGAAATGAACAAGCTTTACCTTGGTAAACCATTAACTTATCAAGCCAATGGTTTATCTGCTTATTTGGTTGCTATAGGGATTTATTGCTTCCCTATTTTGATATATGGATGTATAGCCAATTTAAAAACAATAAACATAAAAGTTCTTATAGGCTTATTCATTGTTTCAATGCTTTATTATTGGGCTCCTATTTCTCCTTCTGTATGCAGCATTGAGGCAGGCTTTACAAGCATTGGTTTTGTTGACAAGCTATTACATCAATTAATTTCTCGCACCTTTTTCATTGATGTATTATACCAATTAATTCTATATATGAGTTTAGTATCTATATACCTATTATGGTTAAAGGCAAAAAACTCTAAATTGGTTTTATTAACCCTGATTTCCATCATGTGTTTTTTATTGGTGATGCCCTTTTCATATATCGTTTGGGAAAAATATATATTACTTCTACTTCCAATAATAATTATCGGTTATAGCAGTATTATTACTATTGATTCCAAGCACAGTACCAATAAGCAGGGCTTGATGAAAAACTCAAAAGCAACAAATAAGGAGTGTTGAGTTTTTAGTGTTGAGTGTTGAGTAAAGCTGCGCTGAAAGTAAAAAAGGAAGGGTTGAGTGATGAGTGTTGAGTGTTGAGTGTTGAGTGTTGAGTTGAGAAAGTGTAAAGTAGAAAGGTAATAAGCAGGGCTTGATGAAAAATGCTAATAAATTTTAATCTAGCCTATAGTGCACCATTAGTAGGTAATACGATGGGAAACACGGAATTCAAATAAAGCCTGAATCACTGTTGATGCAAATCAAACAAATGCGCTCCAAAAACAAATAGCGCCAAACAAATTCTAATAAAATCAAAATTGTTTTTTCTGTTAGGTTAAATTTACATACATGAATCATTTCAAAAGTGTTTACATAAAAAGAGAGAGGAAAATTCCCTCTCTCTTTTTATGTAAACTTTATTGTGCTCCTCCGCCGTAAAGTTGGTATATTTTGGAGTATTTTTCGTATTGTGGCATCTTGTTTTCCATTCGGAAAGCATCTGCGATATAACCCAATACATACACGTAATA
>CALPQG020000366.1 GCA_943325655.2 Bifidobacterium breve
AGTTGAATGGCGTGGGTGAACATTTTCTTTAGTTTTAAGTGTTGAGGATTGAGTGTTGAGGATTGTGCTTTACTAAAAACTCAACACCCAACACTAATCACTATTTTATTTTCAACTTATCAAGTGTATTCCTATAATTGACCCCAATGACCCTGTGTTCTTCAAAAGTTTTTCTGAACAAATGATAGCCCGGTTTGTCGAAGTCGGCGCAAAAGAACATGAAATCGTGTTTCGCAGGGCTCAATACTGCGTCGATAGAAGTATTCATGGGTAAACATATTAAACCTGGAGGCAAACCTTTGTATTTGTAAGTATTATAAGGCGAATCAATACTCAGGTTTGAAACTCTTTTAAGCGTAAAATCTCCAATGGCAAACTTCACTGTTGGGTCAGCCTGAAGGCGCATATCTGCTTTCAGACGGTTTAAATACACGCCTGCAACCAGTGGTTTTTCGTCATTCATTTTGGTTTCTTCCTCGACAATAGAAGCCAAAATAGACACTTGTATTGGACTTAATCCGATTGCCTGCGCTTTGGCTTTTCTTTCATCGTTCCAAAATTGGAGATAAGATTGTTGTATTTTCCCCAGCAATTCTTCGGGTGTAATGGTCCAATAAACTTCATAAGTATTGGGAATAAACATACTCATGATGGTATTGGTATCAAATCCATATTTTTGGGTGATGGCGGGGTTGTCAAGTAAAGCTTCTAATTCGTCTTGAGTCATTTCTAACTTATCGCTCAACTTGGTAATCAATTCTGATTTGAGACGAATGTTGTTAAAGGTTAAATTCAATGGTGTTTGACGGCCTTTGATTAACATTTTGAATAAGTCTTTGTTGCTGCTGTTTGTTTTCAATAAATACCTTCCTGGTTTTACCGCGTCTTTGTAGCCAGACAATTTAGCCAAAAACATGAATGAGAGCTTGTCTGTCAGGATTTCATTCATTTCCAAAGAGTCAACAACCTGTTGAAATTTAGCCCCTTTTGGAATATACAGTACCGTATCAGGTTTTCCTACCTGTATGTTTTCAGTGAAAATAATTTGATACGCATAAAAACTAAAGGTGGCAAAAAAGAAGGCAAATACGATAATCAATCCTACTTTTAGTGATATTGACTTAAACATAATAGTTATATTTTTAACTTTAACAGAGGTGTTATTGAGGTTTTACGAGCAGAATAATCGCTGTTATTGAGCCAGTGAAACGGCTTGCTAAAAATGCAAAATATCAGCCAATAAATCACCAAAAAGGTAAAAAAAAACGTCTCAACTTTTAAGATTGAGACGTTTCATATTTTATGCTGTTGTATTATTTTTGAGCTCCAGCTTCTGCTTGAATCATAGAACAACGGAATCCGATAGTTGCTGTAGAGGAATCTTCTTCTAAGAATCTTCTCGTTCCTGGAGACATCCAGTAAGCTACATCTTTCCAAGAACCACCTTTATAAACCCTTACGTGGTCATCAATCAAAGTTTGGAATCCTTTTTTATCGTATTTAGAAGCATCATCTTGATAGCCATTTCTTCTCATAGGATTCAAATCATCTACATCTTCAAAAGAAGAAGGACGATAAACATCATAAACCCATTCAGAAACGTTACCAGCCATGCAATATAAACCGTAATCGTTTGGAGGATAAGAGAAGATATAGGCAGTAATCATGCTACCATCATTTAATTTACCTGCGATACCTGCATAGTCACCACGACCTCTTTTGAAGTTGGCTAAGAAATAACCCATTTCGTCACCGAATGGATTTCTAAGTGCGTGACCATCCCAAGGATATAATCTTTTTTGTGTTTGATTTTCATCTAACCATTGTGTACCAATCAAGGCAGTTGCGGCATATTCCCATTCTGCTTCAGTAGGAAGACGGAAGTTAGGTACTACAGCACCCGTTTCTAATGGAATACGTCCACCATCTGCAGGGATTTCAATACCAGCTTCTTCAGCCAATCTTTTGTTTACAACACCTGTTCTCCAAGTACAATAGTCATTTGATTGTTTCCAGTTGATCCCAACTACAGGGAAAAATCTAAAACCTGGATAACGTAAGTAGTGATCTACGTATGGGTCGTTGAAAGCCAATTGACTCGCCCAAACGGTAGTGTCAGGAAGTGCTGTTTTATAAAATTCTTCAGAAGAATCTTTTTGAACATAAAATAAGTATTCTAACCAGTGAATGTTAGCTACCTCAGTTTGGTCCATAAAGAAAGAAGAAACAGTTACGGTTCTTTCAATATTGTCATGAGAATTCATCAAATCTTCTTCGAATGATCCCATTACAGTTCTACCTCCTTCTATAAATACAAGGTTAGGTCCTTCTGGTTGACCAGAGAAATCCTGTACTTGGAAGCCTTCTTCCTCATTATAGGCTTTACCGGTAACCATACTACTACTACCTGGATCACTTGCGGTAGGATGGCCGTCACCACCACAACTTGTTATAATTGCCGCAGCGGCTAGCAGTAGAGAGAAGCTTTTCAACGATCTCAGCATTTTGTTCATATCCTGATTGTTTTACGAGTATACTATTGTAAAATATGACGTAAAGATAGGACTTAATCAATAAATAGCCAACTATTATTTTTATAAATATTTGATTTCATGAATTTTAAATTGATAAAATTGACAATATTTTTATACAATAGTATGTTAATGTATTGATAATCAGTGTTGTTGATTTGAATATATGGAAGATAAAATTTCTAATCCCATCTCAATTGTGGAGACTGGTTCGAACGTTATGATCAGTTTTTCTTTGGCATCTTTGAGTTTGCAGTGCTTAGGATGTAGCTGAACATACTTCAATATGGCACCAAAAATTGCCGAATTGAAATACGTTTCTTTGTTTACTGTACTGATGTATACCTTCATTAAACCTCCTTTGAGAATCAATTTCTCAAAACCCAATTGCTCTGCGTGCCACCTTAATTTTACGGTTTCAATTAAGCCCAATACTTCCCCAGGCATCGGCCCAAAACGATCTTCCAGGCTTACAATAAATTGTTGGATGGCATTTTCATCTTTGATATTGTCTAACTCTGAATACAGACTTAATCTTTCTGAAATGTTGGTAACATATTTTTCCGGGATAATGATAGAAAGGTCGGTTTCGATGACACAATCCGGCAAGAGTTTGCGGAGATCAATTTCGGTTTTGAAGAGGTCTTTAAATTCTGTATCCTTCAATTCGCGAACAGCTTCGTCTAATATTTCATGGTACATTTCAAATCCAAGGTCACTGATAAACCCGG
>CALPQG020000367.1 GCA_943325655.2 Bifidobacterium breve
GCCTGGTTTTGGCCGTCTCCAACCATTTTTCATCTTTTGGAAAATGAATATGTTGTACGGCTAATTTTTTAGAGATCAATTGGTACTTAGCCATTAAGCCATCAGGAAGTGTTTCGCGCACCAGAGGTAAAGCCTGTTCTACCAATTTGTGTTGCAGTTTGGCGATGCCTTTACTGTCGAGATTGAAGTTGCGCAGTTTTTCAGTGCTGTGGTAAACGGGTTGTAAAAAGCCCACTTTCTGCGCAGCTTCAGCAATGGTATCGATTTCAGGATGAGGGATATTGAAGGTGTGGTTGTAGAGATTGGGTTTCCCAAATACCACAAATTCAGCGCCGATAGCCAATTGTTTTTCGACCCAGCTAATTCCCTGAAACCATACCAATTCTATACTTCCTGTATCATCGGCCAAAGTGGCAACCAGTCTTTTTTTGAATTTTTCGCCAATGGTATCAAAATAAGTAATGCGTCCACGAAGTTGGATAAACGGCATGGATTCGTTGATGTCTTTGATTTTATGGATTACCGAGCGGTCTTCGTACCGAAAAGGGTAATGTTGAATCAAATCACCATAGCAAAAAATACGAAGTTCTTTTTGAAGCACAGCAGCACGTTGAGGCCCAACGCCTTTCAAAAATTCGATTTTGGTTTCAAAGAAATTGGCCATACACTAAAAATTTTGACAGTTTCAAATTTAAATAATTTAATGTCATTAACGCTTTTTAATAGGAAAATTATCTGATTCGTGTTGTAAATGGCACAGGTGTGAACCCTGTAACATTCATCTACAATGGTGTAATACGTTTGCCCTGAAACATTACCAACTTTATGTCCTCCAATCAGCGACGTTTTACCTGCTTTTCATCACTTTTTGAAATGACTAATATCATTTTATAAGCAAATTTTCTTATTCAATTTTGACATACAATAAACTTTTATAATTTATGGAAATCGCAACATTCAAAAAACTGTTAATACCGATTGATTTTTCTGTTGCATCAGAAAATGCGTTGAATTATGGCTTGTCATTGGCTTCAAAAATTGGCGCGAAGATAGTGCTGTTGCATACGTATAACTTCAAGCCAATGGTGGATATAAGTGGCCAATACATCAGTTTTAGTGATTTGAAGGCACAAACTTTGGCTCAGGGGGAACAAAAATTACATGAGTTGAAAACTAAAATTACAGCTTCGCACCCTGAAATTTCATTGGAATATTTGCTCATGCAGGACAACTTAGCGGAAGCGGTGGAAGCCGTTTGCAAAGAACAAAACATAGACCTTGTGGTGATGGGCACCAAAGGTGCGAGTGGATTTGAAGAATATCTTGTAGGTACCAATACTGCTGTGGTGATTGAAAGCATTAAATCTCCGGTATTGGTGATTCCTTCAAAAGCAAAATTTCACGACATCAAGAAAATTCTTTTCACTACCGATTTTCAATTTGACGATGTAGAATCGTTGGAAGCATTGGTGGAGATTGCTAAAATATTCAAAGCCAAAATTGAAGTGGTACATTTTTCCAAAGACATCAAATCGGATGAAGAATTGCTGGACTGGTTAAAAGAAATTTGTGAAGAAAGGGTTGATTATAAACTGATCAATTTTACCAATCTTTTGGAAGGAAGTACCATGTTAAATACACTCAATAAACTGATCAAAAAAAGGGAGGTTGATTTGGTAAGCATGAGCGCTTCAGACAAGCCTTTTTTGAAAAAAATATTTACAGGAAGCTATACTCAAAAAATGGCTTACCACACGGATATTCCATTTCTTGCCTTTCACATCAGGAAATTAAACAAGTTGTAGGTGGGAGTTTGGAGTTTTCTGTTGTCAAGTTTACGGTTGTCACGTTTAGCGTTTTGAAATCTTCGGATTGTTTGGTGGGAATCACCAGGATGTTTCGATGTGTTTTCAATAGATTAAAGCAAAAATCTGGGTATAAATTCGGGCAAGTGTTAGGGATAGTCCAGATGCTTCGGGATTGTTTGAGCGCTATTCCCTTGTTGGCTACTGTTGTTAAATACTTCAAGGTTTGAAAACAAGGGGAAGCGAGTGCCGATAGCCCGACCCGCAACGCGGGAAACGCCCAAATTATTCAAACCTGTCATATTAAAGATAAATTTTATATCCCATAAATTGGCTATAAAGAAAAACCTATTAACCCTTAAAAACCATGGATTCTTATATTAAATTTTTTAAAAATATTGACAATTCTCAGGTAGCTATCGTTGGTGGTAAAAATGCTTCTTTGGGAGAAATGTACCAAAAATTGGGAAGTAAAGGGGTGAAAATTCCCAATGGTTTTGCGACTACAGCAAATGCCTATTGGCAGTTTTTGAAAGAAAACAATTTGTTTGATCAACTGCAACAAACCTTATCGAGATTGGATACTACTGATTTTTCGAATTTACATGAAATTGGAGATGCTTGCAGGTTGTTGTTTATAGATTCCAAAATGCCGCAGGACCTGAACGATGAAATCATTCAAGCGTACCAAAAGCTAATGGCAACTTTTAAACACCCAGTGGAATTGGCCGTGAGAAGCAGCGCCACTGCGGAAGACCTTCCCAATGCCAGTTTTGCAGGACAACAAGAGTCTTATTTGAATGTGCGGGGCGAAGCAGCATTGATCTCTTATATCAAAAAATGTTACGCCTCACTTTTTACCGATAGGGCAATTAAATACAGGTTCGACAATGGGTTTGACCACATGAAAGTCGCCTTATCTGCCTGTGTACAACACATGGTGCGTTCTGACCTTTCCTCTGCTGGAGTTGGTTTTACTTTGGATCCGGAAACTGGTTTCAGGAATGTCATTTATTTGACAGGAAGCTGGGGGCTGGGAGAAAATGTGGTCCAAGGCGCAGTAAATACCGATGAATTTTACATTTACAAACCCAATTTGAATACGGCATTGAGACCAATTTTGTCTAAAAAAGTGGGCAACAAAGCCATTACGATGATTTATGCGGACAGCAACAAAGAAGGGGTGAGTACAAAAAATATTGAAACCTCCCCTGAAAAAAGGAAGCAATTTATTTTAAATGATAGTGAAATTATTCAGCTGGCCAATTGGTGCAAAGTAATAGAAGACCATTATGGAAGACCAATGGATATTGAATGGGCCAAGGATGGAATTTCTGGTGAATTGTTTATCGTACAAGCCCGCCCTGAAACGGTGCATTCTCAAAAACAAAAACAAACCGTTGTCACCGAATACCAATTGCAACAAAAACCTGCAGTGATTACCCAGGGA
>CALPQG020000368.1 GCA_943325655.2 Bifidobacterium breve
GGTAGTTTTTGGGTTGTCAATTGTCAGTTTAGAGTTATTAGTTTAGAGTTATTAGTTTAGAGTTCTCAGTTGAAACATTATAAAATCAAAAGTGTTTTTTTCGAGCTTTTGGCTCGAAAAAAACACTAAACACTAAACACTAAACACTAAACACTAAAACGTGCAAACCTTACAACAACTTCAATCAGGCGAATTATTAGGAACGAAAAGACTTCAATTGGCTTGCGGGTTGACAAGTTTTCCCCGAGAAATTTTTGATTTGGCTGAGACGCTGGAGATTTTAGATTTGTCCGGAAACCAGTTACATGTTTTACCTGATGATTTTGGAAGATTGAAATGCCTGAAAATTGTTTTCTTTTCAGACAATCTATTCACGGAATTGCCAGAAGTCTTGGCCGATTGTCCTCGTTTGGAAATGATTGGTTTTAAGGCGAATAAGATTGCTGTTGTTTCAGAAAAAAGTATTCCAATCAATACCCGTTGGCTCATCTTAACCAATAATTGTATTGCTGTTTTACCTGCCAGTATAGGCAACTGTTTCAGGTTGCAAAAATGTATGTTGGCTGGAAACCAACTTCAATCCTTGCCTGCAGAAATGGGAAATTGTACCCATATTGAATTGCTTCGACTTGCGGCAAATCAATTTGATGCTTTTCCAGGTTGGTTATTTACTTTACCTCGATTGTCTTGGTTGGCCATTGCCGGAAATCCTTGTACACAAACACTTGCTTCCAATACAGCACTCCAAGAGATTTCCTGGAACGATTTGACTTTCCTGGAACAACTAGGAGAGGGCGCTTCAGGAATAATTTCAAAGGCCATTTTATCACCTAACAAACAAGAAGTGGCTGTCAAAATATTCAAAGGTGAAGTGACCAGTGATGGTTTGCCAGAAGATGAAATGAAGGCTACGATTGCAGTTGGTTACCATGAAAATATCGTAGCTGTTTTGGGTAAAATTATTGACCATGATTCCCATAAGCAGGGGTTGGTTTTTGAATTAATTCCTTCCCATTATACCAACCTTTCTGGTCCTCCGAGTTTTGACTCTTGTACGAGGGATGTGTTTGCAGAAGGTACCATTTTTACTATTGAGGATGTATTGAAAATAGCTCGAGGAATTGCTTCTTCAGCCTTGCATTTACATCAGCGAGGCATTATGCACGGCGATTTGTATGCCCATAATATCCTGATTGACGCACAAGCCAATCCTTTGTTTGGGGATTTCGGTGGAGCGATGTTGTATGCTAAAAATAGTGTATTTGCCTCCCAATTAGAACGCATTGAAGTGCGGGCTTTTGGTTGTTTGCTGGATGATTTGTTGCAGCATCTTACCCTTGATTCAATCCATCAAAATAGGGTAGAAGCGCTAGGGAATTTAAGGGACAAGTGTTGGGAATCGGAGGTAATGGAAAGACCTGATTTTGAAAGTGTATTTACTGTTTTGAATGAAATTGGTAGGTGAAATATTTTCCATATTATTCCCCATATTTCAAATGTGGTTATTGTAGTTTAACCCTTCGGGTTGATTTGGATTATTACCAATTACCCCGCATTTCATACGGGGCTATTGTAGTTTAACCCTTCGGGTTGATTTGGATTATTACCAATTACCCCGCATTTCATACGGGGCTATTGTAGTTTAACCCTTCGGGTTGATTTGGATTATGAAGTCAAATTACTAAAAACTAAAAACTCAACACTCATCACTAAAAACTTACTTCCTCTCAATCTCCTTCAGGTTTTCAATTTTCTTATTTCTCAGGAAACCATTGATGTCTTCCATGTGGTCAATGACTCTTTTGTTGGTAAATTCAAATACTTTTGTAGCCAAACCATCTAAGAAATCCCTGTCATGCGATACCAATATAATGGTGCCTTCGAATGCTTTTAGCGCGTCTTTTAAAATGTCTTTGGTTTTGATATCCAAGTGGTTGGTAGGCTCATCCAGGATCAAAAGGTTGACGGGTTCAAGCAACAATTTGATCATGGCCAAACGTGTTTTTTCTCCACCTGAAAGTACCTTTACTTTCTTACCTGAAGTTTCTCCCCCAAACATAAATGCGCCTAAAATATCTTTGATTTTATTTCTAGTATCACCAGTGGCAATGTTGTCCACGGTTTGAAAAACGGTCAATTCTTCATCCAGCATCGCGGCTTGATTTTGAGCAAAATAGCCAATCAAAGTACTAGAGCTCAGTTGCATGTTGCCTTCAAACGCTATTTCACCCATAATGGCTTTTACCATGGTCGATTTTCCTTCTCCATTTTTACCCACAAAAGCAATTCGTTCGCCTCTTTCTATGGTCATCGAGGCATTTTGAAATACTACATGGTCGCCATATTTTTTGGTGATTTCTTCCGCAACTACAGGGTAATTTCCAGAACGTGGAGCGGGAGGGAATTTTAGGTTTAAGGCGGAAGTATCAATTTCATCCACTTCCAAAATGGTCAATTTTTCCAGCATCTTTACCCTCGATTGCACCTGGTGTGTTTTAGAGTAAGTGCCTTTAAACCTGTCGATAAACTCCATGTTGTCAGCAATCATTTGTTGTTGCTCGTCCACTGCTTTTTGCTGGTGCTCACGGCGTTCAATTCGAAGTTGTAAGTAATGAGAGTAATTGACTTTGTAGTCGTAAATTTTACCCATCGTTACTTCTATGGTTCTGTTGGTGATGTTGTCTACAAAAGCTTTGTCGTGAGAAATTACGATTACCGCTTTGGCGCTATTGAGTAAAAATTCTTCCAGCCATTGTATCGACTCTATATCGAGGTGGTTGGTGGGCTCATCCAATAAAATCAAATCAGGATCTTGTAAAAGGATTTTGGCGAGTTCAATCCTCATTCTCCAGCCACCGCTAAATTCGGTCGTATTTCTATGAAAATCAGTCCTTAAAAAACCCAATCCTAATAATATTTTTTCTACTTTATCGTCAAAATTGATTTCTTCTATGGAATAATATTTTTCTCCCAATTCAGAAACATCTTCAATAAGTTTGTAATATGATTCTGATTCGTAGTCTGTTCTGGTTTCCAATTCTTTGGTTAATCTTTCCATTTCAGCTTTCATGCCTAGAACTTTGGCGAAGGCTTTGGAGGTTTCTTCGAAAACGGTACAATCGTCATTGGTCAGTAAATGCTGCGGTAGGTAAGCGATTATGGCATCTCCTGGAGCAGAAATTTTTCCTGTGGTTGGTTTGTCAGCTCCAGCAATAATTTTCAGTAAGGTTGATTTTCCTGCACC
>CALPQG020000369.1 GCA_943325655.2 Bifidobacterium breve
AGGTTTTCTTTGCATTAATCACCAATTTATGATTAATGGACAGCTCCCTCTCCTTTGGAGAGGGTTGGGGTGAGGCTTTTGAGCTACTTTATATTTTAATGCGTTTGCCCTGGTAATCAAGTAAGGGGAATTGTTTATGAAGGTTCAATGTTTAAAGTTGAAAGAATGTTTAAAGTGAATTTTGGGTGTTCTCTAAGGGATTGTCTTTCGCAATTTGCTTTGTTAACATACATTACTACTTTTAACAAACATTTGTCAACAAAGTGTGAGGCGCTCCATCCCGAGAAAACTGGTAATCAATCACTCGCCCATGCGCACATACCACCAACAATTTCTTATTACCTAGACTATTTCACGGAGAGTCAAAATTGTCTTGTATCGTTCATTTATTAGTCCCAAGAAATATCGTACGCCCCTAAAAAAAACAGTGCGTAAGATGTGTTTTACAACAGGTTTAGGGGTATTTATAATTTTTATCTGCTGATTGCTCCTACTTAAATGGCGCGTTTGTAGAAGACAAAACGCGGGTAAGAGTCGGGTAAATTTTACGAAATGTAAAGTCAGAAGTAACCCCTGCTGATACGGCAAAAGACAAAACTCCGGCGGAAAATACTTTTAAAATAAATTAATACTCCCCAACCATTACCAAAAAAGCGGCAATAAATGGCGCGGCGAGCAACAAACCGTCGAAGCGGTCTAAAAATCCACCATGTCCTGGAATCAATGAACCAGAGTCTTTAAGTTTTAAACTGCGTTTGAAAGAGGATTCTACCAAGTCACCGTAACTTCCAACGACCACAATAATCCCTGAAAGTACCAACCATTTCCACAATGCTAGGTCAGTAAAATAGTAAGACAATCCTACCGCAACGCCCATCGACAACACTGCTCCTCCTACGGAACCTTCCCATGTTTTTTTAGGAGACACACGTTCAAATAATTTCGTTTTCCCAAATGTTTTCCCAGAGAAATATGCGCCTGAATCACTGGCCCAAAGTAACAACAAAGAGCCCAATATGATTTGATAACTGTAAGTTCCGGTGCTGAATGCTGCCACAATTAACAAGGAAAAAGGAATGGCGACATACATCAATCCAATAATGGTAAAAGCCACATTGCTGATGGGTTTTTTCTTGTTGATGTAGAGTTCATGAATGAACAACAAACACATCAAAGGAGGAATTAAGAAAAAAGATTTGCTGGATAAAATGTTTTTTTGAATCAAAAAAACCAACGTAAAAATCATCATGCCAATGATCAGGCCTGGAATACGATTCGGTCTTTTGTTGTCCTGAATGATGAGTTTGTAAAATTCCATCATCGACAATAAAGTGATGCCGAAGAACAAAGCGAAAAATGACCATTCGTTCCAGCACACACTTCCAATGATAAATAATCCTCCCAATATTCCGGCAATCAACCTTTGTTGTAAATTGCTCAAGCCATTGAGGGCGGTAAACGGGGATGTTTGTGCTTCAGCAACTGGTACTTCCTTTTTCTTCTTTTTCTCTTTTTTCAAAGCAGACCCAACGGTATAATCTATATTATCATTCATATTTATTTCTCAAAAAAGTAATTGACCATTCAATATTTGCCTCCAAATTAAACAATTAATTTGAGCAAATAATAATTGTCGGCATCTTTTGAACAATTTAAGGCAAATGCTATAAATAACCCGGTACCATTTGTCTATTCCATAAATAAAAACTTTCTTTGTAGCAGCAACCTAAGCGATTATATCCTATCCTGAAAACACCTTTTTGAAAGAAGTACAATACCAATATCACCCAGGGCATTTTGCCAATTCCGAACCTTTAAAAACACGCCTTGAAGACCTCAAATCTCAGGAAATGATTTTGAGTGTTGGGCCACAGCATCCTTCCACACATGGGGTGTTGCGCTTGGAAGTGGTGACGGATGGTGAAATGATTGTGGATGTAATTCCTCACATGGGATATTTGCACCGCTGTTTTGAGAAACATGCCGAAGCATTGATGTTCAACCAGCTTATTCCTTATGTGGACAGGATGGATTATGTAGCTTCCATGAATTCCGAACATGCGTATGTGATGGGCGTGGAGCGTATGCTTGGTATTGAAAACGACATTCCCAAAAGAATAGAATACATCAGGGTGTTGGTGGCGGAGTTGAACCGGATGGCGTCGCATTTTGTAGCCATCGGAACTTATGCCATGGACATTGGAGCCTTCACCCCATTTTTGTGGTTGATGCGCGACCGTGAACACATTCAACGCATGCTCGAATGGATAAGTGGCGCGCGAATGTTGTACAATTATATTTGGGTAGGTGGATTGTATTATGATTTGCCAGTTGGTTTTGAAGAGCGCTGCCTTGAATTTGTAACATACCTCAAACCAAAATTGCAGGAACTGCAAACTTTGGTGATTGACAATAAAATATTTATAGAACGCACGGCGAATGTGGGTGTGTTGCCTTTAGACCTGGCGATTAATTTTGGCTGTTCTGGTCCGGTGCTTCGTGGTTCAGGATTGAAATTTGACTTGCGAAAAGTGGATGGCTATTCCGTGTACCCGGAAATAGATTTTAATGTTCCAATCGGAAAAGGTACTGTTGGAACGGTGGGTGATTGTTGGGATAGGAACTTTGTACGTGTGCAGGAATGTCACGAAAGTTTGCATATCATCGCACAATGTCTTGACAAATTAACCAAAGCACATAAACGTACCAAAGACTTTGATCCACAGGCGTTTGTTCCTAAAAAAATCAGACCTCCCGCAATGGATTTTTATTCAAGGGCAGAAAATTCAAAAGGGGAATTGGGCTTTTTCTTCCGTACCAATGGGCGCTCGGACATGCCTGTACGCTGTAAAGTAAGGGCTTGTTCGTTTTCAAACCTTTCTGTAATGTCGTCAATTTCCAAAGGTGCAATGCTTGCTGATTTGGTGGCGATTATTGGCTCATTGGATTTGGTGATGGGTGAAGTGGATCGGTAGTTTTTGTTGGTGAGTTTTCGGTTAACAGTTAACGGTTTAGAGTTGTCAGTTAAGAAATACTTAAGACTTAATACCTAATACTTTTTGGAGTTCTTCTCCAACAACATGTGTGTTTTTATACACAAAGATTTGTTGGTGACGCCTTGTTAGCTTTTGACTAACTATTGAGCATTGTGGAAGGCTAAACACCCAACAACGGCGTGAAAAGTATTAAGTACAGGGTATAGGGTACAAGGTATTAAGTACAAAGTACAGGGTACA
>CALPQG020000370.1 GCA_943325655.2 Bifidobacterium breve
CCGTAAACTGAGAACTCTAAACTGAAAACTCTAAACCCTGAACTCCAAGCTATTCAACACTTCCCAAACCAGGTCGTTTTCATAGCCTTTGGTTTGAATATACTGCAATAATTTTTGTTTACGCACCAGCGGATTTGTTTCTTTGATCAGGGCCAATTTCTTTTCAGCCAATGCAACCAAATTGGCATAATAGGTTTCTTTGTCTATCTCCTGCAGGGCAATTCTGATACAATTTTCTGAGATCCCTTTTTGTTTTAATGCCTGCGTGATTTTATTCTTTCCCCATTTTTTTATCCTAGATTTTCCTCCTGCATACGTTACCGCAAACCTTGATTCATTGAGGTAATTGTCTTCCATCAATATCACGAGTACTTCTTCTGCTTCTTCTCCATCAATTCCAAAATCCAATAATCGTTCCCTTACCTCCTGCTGTGTCCTTTCTTGGTAAGCACAAAAGGAAGCTATCCGAGGATACGCCTCTTTGATGGTGAGGTATAATTTTGGTTTTTTGGAGTGATGAGTAATCATGTGTTCAACAGTCAAGATCCTATCATGAAACATAATATTTTTTGAGCACATGCACTACATAGTCAACTTCTGCCATGGTATTGTAACGGCTAAATGAAAACCTTACTGTGCCACGGTTTGTATCACCTTGTATGGCTTCAATGACATGTGAACTCTCCGTTGCCCCACTCGTGCACGCACTACCGCCAGAAGCCGCTATTTTATTGATATCCAGATTCATCAATAACATGTCATTTTCTTCAGACGGGGGCAAACTAATACTCAAAACGGTATATAAACTTGTTGTGCAATTTTCGCAATCGCCATTAAATTGTATTCCCGGAATGGCAATTTTTAGCTTTTCAATCATGCTGGTTTTCAATGCCAAGATATGCGCCTGATGCGTCTGCATTCCTGCATAGGCAAGTTCTAATGCTTTTGCAAGTCCTACAATTCCAGCTACATTCTCGGTTCCTCCCCGCATGTTTCTTTCCTGCGATCCGCCATGGATGTAGGGTCCAATTTTGTTATCTCCTTTGACATATATAAAGCCAACGCCTTTTGGTCCATGAAATTTATGGGCTGAGCCAACTATGAAGTCAGTTTTAATGTTTTGTAAATCATGTTGGTAATGACCTACGGTTTGTACCGTATCACTATGGAAATAGGCTTGGTTAGCCTTACAGAGTTGTGCAATCGTAGCAATATCATTTAAGTTACCAATTTCGTTATTGCCATGCATTAAGGACACAAACGATTGTGGATTTGAAATTAAAAGCTGTTCCAATTCATTTAAATTGATTTGACCTTTAGCATTCGTTTGAAGGTAACTTATTTTTACAGCATCATTTTTTGCAACATATTCTACGGCATGCAACACGGCATGGTGTTCAATTTTTGAAGTAATGAGGTGTTTGCAGTTTAAAGTCCGTGTTCCGGAAATAATGGCTTGGTTATTCGCTTCAGAAGCACAAGAGGTAAAAAATATTTCTGAGGGAGAGATGTTGAATATTTCAGCTACAGTTTTTCTGGCTTTTTCTATGGCCGAACGGGTGGTTCTACCAAAGGCATGGATAGAAGATGGGTTTCCAAAGTGTTGCCTTAAATAAGGTAACATTTCTTCTAATACTTCATGCGCTAAAGGTGTACTTGCGGCGTTATCAAAATAAACAGGAGTCATTTTAAACACATTAATTTTTTTCAAAATTAGGATAAAATAACAAGATAATACCATTCCATTTCATATTCTATTATTTACAAGTTTGATTTTTTAGCCTATTCTAAGAATATTTATAAATTAAGTACTAAATATTGTAACTAAAAAATACTTGTATAGGTAAACGATATTACTAAATACAATTTTATGCAATTTGACTTAAGCGAAGAACATCTGGCCGTTCGAGATTCAGCAAGAGATTTTGCAAGATCAGAACTCTTACCTGGTGTCATTGAAAGAGATGAGCACCAAAAATTTGCCTCTGACCAGGTAAAGAAAATGGGCGAATTGGGTTTCATGGGAATGATGGTGGATCCTCAATATGGCGGAAGTGGCATGGATACGATTTCTTATGTGCTGGCGATGGAAGAAATCTCTAAGGTTGACGCTTCGGTTGCGGTATGTATGTCGGTGAATAATTCGTTGGTTTGTTGGGGATTGGAGCATTATGGAAACGAAGCGCAGAAACAGAAATATTTAGTTCCTTTGGCTGCTGGTCAAAAGATTGGTGCATTTTGTTTGTCAGAGCCAGAAGCCGGATCAGATGCGACATCTCAAAAAACAATTGCGATTGATTGTGGTGATTATTACCTCTTAAATGGTACCAAAAACTGGATTACCAATGGGAATAGCGCTTCTACTTATATCGTAATTGCACAAACAAATGCAGCCTTGGGACATAAAGGCATCAGTGCATTTATAGTTGAACGAGGTTATCCCGGATTTGTGGTTGGGAACAAAGAAAATAAATTAGGAATACGCGGTTCAGATACACATGCGCTAATGTTTACAGATGTAAAAGTTCCTAAAGAAAACAGGCTTGGAGACGAAGGTTTTGGGTTTAAATTCGCCATGGCTACTTTGAGTGGTGGTAGGATTGGCATTGCTGCTCAAGCCTTGGGAATTGCTTCAGGTGCGTATGAATTGGCATTGCAATATTCCAAAGAAAGAAAAACTTTTGATAAACCAATTGCGCAACACCAGGCCATTCAATTTAAATTGGCCGACATGGCAACACAAATTGATGCTGCAAGGTTGATGTGCTTAAAAGCAGCTTATTTAAAAGACAAACATCAGGACTATGCAACAGCCAGTGCCATGGCAAAATTGTTTTCCTCCAAAATTGCTATGGAAATTACCTCTGAAGCAATTCAAATTCATGGTGGATATGGTTACGTAAAAGAGTTTCATGTTGAACGTCTCTTCAGGGATGCAAAAATTACCCAAATCTATGAGGGAACGTCTGAAATTCAGAAGATTGTTATCTCTAGAGATTTATTAAAATGAATTATTTCAATATAAAATAGTACAATAAATATTCTTGTTAGAATTATTCAATCAAACTCTTTAATTAGTTGGCTTTCAAATGTAAATTTGATGCCGCGTTTGTAAATTACACACAATTACAACATATTTAGAAATAAGGTAATGGAAGATTATAATAAAATTGTCGAATCACTAGGTGTAAGATATATAAAAGCAAAAAACGTAAAAGTTTTAAAATCTGTTA
>CALPQG020000371.1 GCA_943325655.2 Bifidobacterium breve
CACCGACTCAATCCTCTCTATTCTTTTGAGGTTTATTTTGTTTGATAATCAAGCGAAGCGAAGTGTCTTTGGTAATGTATGCCCAAGCCCAATTGATAAAAACGATCAGCTTATTTTTCGCAGTTAAGATGAGCATCAAATGCAAAAACATCCAAATCACCCAGGCAAAATAGCCTTTCAATTTTACAAACGGGAAATCGACCACTGCTTTGTTTCTTCCAATGGTGGCCATTGATCCTAAGTCCACATATTCAAATTCAGTAGTAGGTTGTTTCAGGATGATTTTCTTGATATTAGCGGCAAAATTTTTAGCTTGGTTAATCGCCACATTGGCCAATTGCGGATGTCCACGTGGATATTTAGGCGTTTCCATATTGGCAATATCACCCACAGCAAAAATATTTACTGTGCCTGCTACCTGGTTAATTCTATTTACTTTCAAACGATTACCTCCAAGCAGACAAGTTTCCGGCAAACCCTTCAAGCGATTTCCTATAACACCGGCAGCCCAAATTACCGTCTTGGTTTTAATAACCGTACCATCTTTAAAAGTCAGTTCATTGCCGTCATAATTGCTTACATAGGTTTCTGTACGCAATATTACCCCCATTTTTTCAAGGTATTCCTGAGAAGAAGTTTTGGCATTGTCACTCATGCTGTTCAAAGTATGCTTGCTGCCTTCAATCAAATAAATCTTGAATTTTGAGAAATCAATTCCAGGATAATCTTTGGGTAAAATGGTATTTTTTATTTCCGCAAATGCACCCGCCAACTCTACTCCTGTTGGTCCGGCCCCTACAATGACAAGGTTGAGTAAACGTTCCTTTTCTTCGTCTTTGGCAGAAATGATATTTTCAAAAGTCAGTAAAATATGGTTTCTAATCGCAATGGCATCGGCTGTAGATTTTAGCGTAAATACATTTTGACTGATCATTTCATTTCCAAAAAAATTAGTCGTACAACCTATCGCAATTACGAGGTAATCATAAGAAAATTTCCCTATTGAAGTGTCTATTTCATTTTCTTTGACATCAATCCCAGTGACTTCCGCAAGTCGAATTTGTAGACCGTGTTTGTGTTTAAAAATATTTCTTAAGGGAAATGAAATGCTTGAAGGCTCTAATTGAGAAGTAGCCACTTGGTAAAACAAAGGCTGAAACTGGTGGTGATTGAATTTATCAATGAGTAAAATGTCAAACAGATTTTCGTCTAAACTTTTCACCAATTGTACACCGGCAAAACCACCGCCTATAACTATTATTTTCTTATTAGTCGTCATAAAAAATCGTTTTCTAAAGGTTGATAAAAATATGTCAAGATGAAAGGGTAAAGGAGTTTTATTCAGGATAAAAAAGGAAATACTAAAATGAATTTTACTACGTTCCATGAAGTAAATGTTGGAATAATTTACTTGACAATATTTTAATAAGAAGAGGAAAATATTGAAAAGAATGTGGGTAATTAAATTTTGGGCGTTTCCGCCTCGGCGGACCGTGCTTTCGGCACTCGCTTTTTGCTTTGTTATCAATCGATAAACGTTTCTATTAACCTAGAAGAACAAAGCAAAAGAGCTCAAACAATGCCTCAATCACTAACGCAAAGTGCCTTAATGCTGAAGATTAATTACTTAATCCAAATTGTTCTTTATTGCTAAATATACTTGACATTATTTCTACAATGACATACCTTTGTTGAAACTTAAAATTCAGACAATGAACCATATACCGACAAAAACAGATATCCTCATTGAAAAGCTTAAACAAAGCAAAAAAGAGGCGCTTGAAGAAATTAGAAATGAATATAAAACGCCAGAATTTCAGGAAGCTTTAAAAAAACTTAGGGAATTAAATAAAAAATGAAATGCCTTATAAATTTTTTAATGTTGGAGGAAATGACAACAGCTACATTTTTGAAACAGATAATCACCTTATTTATGATGTCAAATTCAGACCCTCTTCTTATCTTTTTGAGAAGACTCCAAAACCGTATATTAATGATTTAGTATTTGAATTTATTATTGAGCTTGTATATAAACCAGCAAACTTAAAACCACCGCTTGATAAAAAGATAAGCCTTACTGTCGCTCATATCTTCCATGATTTTTTCAATAAAAACTACAATGTGATTAGCATTTATTTTTGTGACTCTTCTGATGCAAAACAGGAGGTGAGGATGAAAAAATTTAACCAATGGTGGTATCAATTAAAAGCGCCAACCTATATCAAGGTAGATGAGGTTTTGGTCGATTCTAAAAAACATGAATATCCAATTTCCATGATATTAAGAAATATGAATCCATACAAAATGGAAATCATCGAAGCGTTTTTAGCCATAGTTCAGGAACAAAATAGTAATAAGTAGCTTTAGGAAAATAGTGCGCTGCACAATTTTTAGGAGTCAAACAAAAATTAGAAATAGAATTTTCACATTTGTAAAATGAAGAACCTGTAGTCGAATGTTAAAATTTTTAGTCACTATCCATATTGGCAAATTTACTTGACATTATTTCTACAATGACATACCTTTGTTTAATCATAAAAATCAGACAATGAACCATATACCGACAAAAACAGATATCCTCATTGAAAAGCTTAAACAAAGCAAAAAAGAGGCGCTTGAAGAAATTAGCAATGACTTTAAAAAACCAGAATTTCAGGAAGCTTTAAAAAAACTTAGGGAATTAAATAAAAAATGAAATGCCCGATTTTATTCAAATTTCACTCTTATTTTAGTATTGTTACATTTTCATTGAAAATACACAAACAATAAGGATGGAATTTATTCCATTTTGCGTTAGCGATTGAGGCATTGTTTGAGTTCTTTTTTGCTATTCCCAATAATGATATATAAAACAAATTTGATAGCAAAGCAAAAAAAACGAGTGCCGAAAGCGCGGTCCGCCTCGGCGGAAACGCCCTAATTATTTCAAAAAACTTTTAATGCTGTATTTAATCGTTTATTTTACATCAATAATATTTAGGAAAACACATTTACAAACTTGATCTCTATTTTTTCTCTTCTATAACTATTTCAACTTAAATACAATTACACACAACATTTCACTTAAAGCCATCAATTTTCTCCTTATTTTAATTCACATTCCCTCCCAAAAAAACCATCCTACTTCACCAAACCAAACAGCTTTTTAACTAAATTGCTGACTTATCTCATACCAACTTTTGTTTGTATGGTTTAACATCCAAAATCCCAAGATGATGCA
>CALPQG020000372.1 GCA_943325655.2 Bifidobacterium breve
CTGAAGACGAAGAATATACATCCGTTAATTTTGATAAAATACCATTGTTAAAATCAGTATTTGAAAAAAACGGGACCATCACTGCAGCCAATGCCTCCACTTTAAATGACGGCGCATCAGCCATTGTAATGATGAGTAAAAAGAAAGCTGAAGCGCTGGGGCTGAAACCAATCGCCAGAATTATTGGTTTTGCAGATGCCGCACAAGCACCTGCTTTGTTTACTACTGCTCCTTCACTGGCTATTCCCAAAGCATTAAAAAATGCTGGAATCAGCAAACATGAGGTAGATTATTATGAAATCAATGAAGCATTTGCGGCAGTATCTATTGCAAATAACATTGCAATGAACCTTAATCCGGAAAAAGTTAATACTTTTGGGGGAGCGGTTGCCATGGGGCATCCACTGGGAAACTCAGGAGCCAGAATTGTTTGTACACTATTGAATGTACTTGAAAAAAAAGGAGGAAAAATAGGCGTCACTGGAATTTGTAACGGAGGCGGTGGCGCATCAGCAATTGTGATTGAACGAATGTAACCTATGGTTAATTTAAAATCGATATCTTTTTTTAGTCTAACAATGTTTTTATTGATAAGCGCTCACGTTGTGGTAGCTCAGGTAAGGGTATTGACATGGACCGACTCCACTAAACATACAGTGAAGGAAGAATATTATATACGCTCCATCAGAGACAGTACAAGAGAAGGATTATACCACCGATACTACCCAAATGGTAAAACGGAAGCTTTGGCCTATTTTAAAAACGGTAAAAACGACAGCTTATATACCGAATTTTATGAGGATGGAAAAATCAAATTAAACGTTCCCTTCAAAGACAATAAAAGAAATGGAGACCTGATTATCTATGATCCAGATGGCAAAATCACCCAAAAAGGAACATACGTCAATGACTCATTGATTGGGCCTTTTGCTACGTATTACCCTGACGGGAATTTAAAAACAGCATGTACTTTCAGGAAATTTCAAATTGAAGGCATTTTAAAAAATTATTATGTGGATGGCAAACTCAAAAGTGAAGCCAATTACAAAGCCAACAAACCCGATGGCTTAACCAAAACCTATTACCCTTCAGGCATCCTCAAAACGGAAGAAAACTACAAAGCCGGAATTCTGCATGGGTTTTTCAGGACCTACCACACCAATGGAAAACTAGATACAGAATCAGAAAATAAAGAAGGATCTAAAAATGGTACCTACAAAACCTATAACGCCAACGGTGCACTTTTAATAGAAGGTAACCTCGTAGATGGCATACCGCATGGCAAAACCAAATCCTATTATGAAACAGGTGCCAATAAGAATATATTTTCATACACCTACGGTAAAAAAGAAGGCAAATGTTTGATGTTTTTTGAAAATGGCAAATTAAGAGAAAAAGCATTTTACAAAAAATCTGAAACAGAAGCACAGATTAAAACCTATTACCCCAACGGCAAAGTAAAACAAAAATATACGCTATTGAATGGCAGCAAAGAAGACGAATGCATCAGCTATTTTGAATCTGGGAATAAAGCAACGGTAGAAAATTACAAACAAAACAAACTGGTGGGTGAAAGGCTTATTTATGATGAGCAAAAAAATTTGATTGGAAAAGAAAACTACAATGTGGCCGGCAAAAAAAATGGAATGAACTACGAATATTACAGTTCAAATGGCAAAATAAAAGTTTCTACCACCTACAAAGCCAATTTAAAACATGGTGCCTATAAAACTTATTTAGAAAATGGCATAAAAGAAGCTGAGGGAGAATATTACAATAATTTACAACACGGTAAATGGAATTATTATAATCCGGATGGCACCTTACTCAAAACCAGTATATACAAAATGGGCGTTTTACAGGATTCATTGTAATCCAATTTCAAACACATCATCGCCATAACCCCATCACAATGTCCACCAAAGAACGTATTTTAGTATTTATATTGGCCAGTATAAACTTTACCAACATCGTTGACTTTATGATTATGTTGCCTTTGGGACCTTCTCTGATGAGAATTTTCAATGTGACGGACCAGGAGTTTGCGTATGTGGTTTCGGCTTATGCCATCAGCGCTTTTGTAAGTGGCTTCACCGCCGCCTTTTTCGTGGACAATTTTGACCGTAAAAAACTCCTCGTCTTTGCCTATTCAGGTTTTATCATTGGCACATTTGCCTGTGGTATTGCTCCCAATTATACCTTATTGTTGTTGGCACGCATGGTGGCAGGTTTGTTTGGCGGATTGATTGGCGCACAAATATTATCCATTTTAGCCGATTCATTTCCTATTGAAAGGCGAGGAATGGCCATGGGATTTTTGATGGCCGCATTTTCTGTGGCATCTGTTATTGGAGTTCCCTTAAGTATTTACCTGGCTTCAGAATACAATTGGCACATGCCGTTTACCGCCATTTCAGCATTGGGATTGGTCATTTTAGGTTTTGTAATCAAGTACATACCGTCCATGACAGGCCATATTGAAAAGGTAAAACATAAAAATAAATTTGATGTTGTGACCCGTATTTTTAAAGATAAAAATCAGGTCAATGCCCTCCTATTCAGTTTTACTTTAATGTTTAGCCACTTCGCCGTGATTTCATTTATGTCACCCTACATGGTTAAAAATGTAGGGTTTTCAGAAAAGGAATTGGCCTATATCTATTTATTTGGAGGAGGCGTCACCATCTTTACAGCGCCATTAATTGGTAAATTATCTGACAGGTATGGTAAATATAAAATCTTCAGCATTTTCGCAGTTATGGCAGTAATACCACTTATCGTACTGACCAATTTAGGGCAAACTTCCATGGCTACGGCCTTGATTTTCACCAGCTGTTTTTTTATCATTTCAGGAGGAAGAATCATTCCAAGTCAGGCATTGATTTCGGCTGTGGTTGACCCACAACACAGGGGAAGTTTTATGAGTGTCAATTCTTCTATACAACAACTGGCCACGGGATCAGCAGCTTTTGTAACGGGTTTGGTCGTTTATACCGATGCACAACACCATTTTCACCATTTCAATTATATTGGTTATGGCTCTGCTTTTCTAAGTATTGTGTGTATCGTGATTGGCAGAAAGTTGACGATTAAGAGTTAGGAGTCGAGCGTCTTGAGTACAGCGTACAGGGTACAGAGTATAGGGTAAAGAGTACAGGGTATAGGGTAAAGAGTACAGGGTAAAGGGTAAAGAGTACAGGGTACAGAGTACAGA
>CALPQG020000373.1 GCA_943325655.2 Bifidobacterium breve
CATACGTTATCATTGGTTCAATGTCTTCTGCTTTAAAAGAATGCACGGCATCAAACACCGCATCAGCATCTGAATACAAAGTTTTCCAAAGTGCCAATGCTTTGTCCCAGTCAGCACCTTGGGGAGCAAACTGACGCCCTTTGATGTACTCAAACGTAGTTTCATCAGGGGCAATAATACCGCAACGGGCACCCATCTCTATACTCATATTACAAATGGTCATTCTCGCTTCCATAGAAAGGGAACGAATGGCATCACCTGCAAATTCCACGGCATAACCAGTTCCACCGGCAGCCGTCAATTGAGCAATGATATAAAGGACAATATCTTTAGAGGTAACACCTTTGCCAAGGGTACCATTGATTTCAATTTTCATACGCTTTGCTTTGTATTGCAACAAGCATTGCGTAGCCATTACCGATTCTACTTCTGAAGTACCTATTCCAAAAGCGATGCAACCAAAAGCACCATGGGTAGACGTATGACTGTCGCCACAAACTATTGTTTGACCTGGAAGTGTAATGCCCAATTCAGGACCTACCACATGCACAATGCCTTGGTATTTGTGTCCTAAACCGTACAATTCAACCCCAAACTCCGAAGTGTTTTTAGTTAACATTTCTACCTGGTAGCGAGAAAGTGCTTCCTTGATGGGTAAATGTTGGTCTTTGGTGGGTACGTTATGATCAGCAGTAGCATGCGTTTTAGTTGGGCGAAATACAGGAAGATCTCTGTTTCTTAAGCCATCAAAAGCTTGCGGGCTAGTAACTTCATGAATAAAATGTGTGTTGATATACAAAACTTCTGGATAGCCTTCTTTGCTATATACCACGTGGTTGTCCCAAATTTTGTCAAATAAAGTTTTCGCCTGCTGATTCGCCATATGTTGCTTTAATTAATGTGCTAATAATTTTCAAATATAGCCGTAAACTGTGAAAAAGCCAAATTTGAAATTTGATAAAATGAGCTATTCATTACAATAATAACCTGATAAGGGAAATTTAATTAAAAAAAATAGAAATGGTTTTCGCCCAAAATTAAACACAAAAATACCCGAGAATTAATAATAAATCTCGGGTATTCGATACAATCTTGAAATCGATATTTCCTATTTATAAGGATGAAAACAGTAGCATTATTTTCTAATATCCTTGATGACACCCATTGCTTCATGCAGGTAGATGTCTTTTTTAAGTGTTTTAATAAATGATTTGTTGCGTTCAATTTTAGTAGAATCAACAACCGTTGTTTCATCAGCTTTTAGAATTTTGAAATCCCAATCTGCAATTTCTTTGTCAATGTCTTTAAATTTATCATCTTCTTTTTTAGAATTGCTTAATTCTTCTCTGTATTTCACCAGCGATAAAGTTTGAACGGTATTGTCTTGCTTGTGTTTCAAATGTTCAGCACTTGCATTGATCATTTTGAAAACATCGCTTTTCTCAACCCTTGCTGCACTTTTAGCTTTTATTTTTGCCAAATCAGCCCCATTTTTCAACACCCATTCATCATAAACTGCTGGTGCAATTTGATCCCATGGCATGGCGTAATCCATTTCCTTTTCACCCAAATCAAGGTATTTATAAATATCTGGAACAATTACATCCGGAACAACACCTTTTAATTGTGTGGACCCACCATTGATTCTATAAAACTTTTGTGTCGTTATTTTAGCCGAACCAATCGGATTTAACTCTTTGTACATAGAAGGTAAATCAAGTTCGAAAATTCGTTGTACGGTTCCTTTTCCAAAAGAGGTATTACTACCTATAATAACTGCACGTTTATAATCTTGCATGGCTGCCGCCATAATTTCTGAAGCAGAAGCACTGAATTGATTGATTAAAATCACCAAAGGTCCGTCATAAACCACACCTTTATAGTCATCTTTCAAAACATAAGGTTCATGTTCTTTACTTTTTACTTGAACGATTGGCCCTTCATCTATAAAAAAACCTCCCATGGTTACCACATCTTGTAAAGAACCACCACCGTTATTTCTCAAATCAAGCACTATTCCTTCTACATTTTCAGCTTTAAGTTTGAGTAGCTCTTTTTTAATGTCCTCAGAACAACTTCTACCACCTCTATTGTTAAAGTCTACATAAAATGAAGGTAAATTAATGTACCCAATTTTTTGACTGTTTTTCGAATCATTTACCAAAATTGATTTGGCGTAAGATTCTTCCATCACCACCACATCACGTAAAATAGAAATTACTTTAATAATGCCACTGGGCTTTTTAACCGTTAGTTTTACCCAGGTTCCTTTTTTACCCCTGATTAATTTTACCGCATTATCAAGACGCATGTCGACTACATCTACAGGCTCCTCATTTCCCTGACCTACTTTAAGAATTAAATCTTCGGCTTTCAATTCGCCTTGTTTGGCAGAAGGAGAACCTGGCATAATGGCCATTACTTTGATATAACCTTCTTTTTCCTGAAGCGTCGCTCCTATACCTTCTAACCTGCCTGAAAGTTGAATATCAAAATTCTCTTTGTCTTTGGGAGGGAAAAAATCACTGTGTGGATCAAACACATGTATGATAGCATTGATATATTCGGAGAAGCGGTCAGTCTTGGTTACTTTTGACAAACGCTTGAACATTTCTTCATGCGTCTTGGCAACCTTTGCCCTGGCCTCAGCCTCCAGTACAACAAAAGATTTGATTTTAACCGTCGTATCTTTCGTCTCTTGCGCTTTTTCCTGAATTTCTAATTTACCAACTATATTTATTAACACCTGATATTTCAAGTACTTACGCCAAAGTTCTTCAAGTGCTGTATCATTGGCTGCAAACGCACGTTTTTCTGCATCCAATTCTACTATTTCATCTACGGTAAAATCAAACGGGTTTTCTAGTATATTTTTGTAAAAACTATTTACAATTTCAATCTTTTTATTGAACAAACTATTCGCTGCTTCGAAATAATTGAATTGCTGAGATTCAAGTTCGTCATCAAGATTCTTTTCAAATTTTTTCAGAAAAGCATAATCAGCTTGGTTAAAAAATCTTTTGTTGTAATCGAGGTCTTTGAGGTGACTTACAAAAACTTTAGATGAAAAATCATCGTTAATTTCAGGAGCAGAATAGTGGTATTGAAGCATATTTTGCAATACGGCAACCAATACTACTTTTTGCTTCTCTGTTTCATCAATGAAAACATAAGAACTAAATATACTTAAAAGTA
>CALPQG020000374.1 GCA_943325655.2 Bifidobacterium breve
GTACAGGACAAAAAAGCAAAGAAAATGCTGGAATTGAATTGCTTGAAAATACGAATTTCAAAGAAGCTGAAGACCAATTGCAACCCTTAAACAATTGTACCAGTCCCTTTATCAACAAATGATTTGCCTCTCAAGCAAGTGATGGAGAGGAGTGAACTTCTAGAATTGAAACTTCTAACCATTGCGGCTCAATTGGGCCTTGGTTTGTTGGTGGTGAAGTCGCGAGTGCAAGGGGCTGTAAAAATGATAAAAAACATGTTTATAGCGTGTTGCGCATTTACTTTGGATGAAAAAGACCCTTTAAAGGGAGAAAACGAAGAAGCGGCTGCCTGTACCACATCTAAGTCTTAAGACGTTCAGTAAATATAATTTTTCATTTCCCATAAATTCATTCCTGTTTTTTAAAATATTTGCGGCAAATGAGTTAAATTGCAATCAAAATTGTGCCATTGGGTTGTTTTTCTTCGACTTAGTGATGTACAGTTTCTCATACACAATGCAGATACAGCCAGGCGATTTATTAGCTCAAATATACACTCCGGAAGACTTACGAAAATTTTCAGTTACTGAAATGGCACAAGTCTGCGATGAATTAAGGCAATTTATCATCGATACGGTTTCGGTTTATGGAGGCCATTTTTCTGCCAGCCTTGGCGTTGTTGAACTTACCGTTGCACTTCATTATGCTTTCAATACGCCTTATGACCAATTGGTTTGGGACGTAGGACATCAAGCTTATGGTCATAAAATATTAACTGGTCGTAGAGAAAGTTTTCACACCAACAGGGTTTATGGTGGTTTGTCAGGTTTTCCAAAACGTTCTGAAAGTGTCTACGATACTTTTGGCGTAGGACATTCTTCCACGTCTATTTCTGCTGCTTTGGGAATGGCTGTTGCTTCCAAATACCAAAATATAACTGACAAGCATCATATTGCGGTCATTGGAGATGGTTCGATGACTGCTGGGATGGCTTTTGAAGCCTTAAACCATGCAGGAATTTCTAACACCAATGTACTGATAATTTTAAATGACAATTGTCATGCAATTGATCCCAATGTAGGTGCTCTAAAAGATTACCTGGTAGACATTACTACTTCTAAAACATACAATAAATTCAGGGATGAAATTTGGAAAACCCTTGGTAAACTCTCCAAGTTTGGTCCCAAAGCACAACGACTGGCTTCTAAAATTGAAGCGGGTATGAAGGCATCCTTGTTGAAGCAAAGCAATTTGTTTGAAGGCTTAAATATCAGGTACTTTGGTCCTGTAGACGGGCACGATGTCAATCATTTGATTACGCTTTTTAATGATTTAAAGGCTATTCCAGGACCCAAATTATTGCATGTCATCACCAAAAAAGGGAAGGGATATGCTTTGGCAGAAAAAGACCAAACCTTGTGGCATGCGCCCGGGAAATTTGATAAAATTACCGGCGTCATTCAAAAGAAAGTGTACGATACACCTCAATCTCCAAAATACCAGGACGTGTTTGGCCATACCATTTTGGAATTGGCCAAACTGAATGATAAAATCATGGGAATTACGCCCGCCATGCCTTCTGGCTGTTCGCTCAACATCATGATGCAAGCCATGCCAGACAGGGCGATTGATGTAGGCATTGCCGAGCAGCATGCAGTAACTTTTTCTGCAGGTTTGGCCACACAGGGATTGATTCCTTTTTGTAATATCTATTCCACCTTCATGCAACGTGCTTACGATCAGGTTATGCACGACGTGGCACTACAAAATTTACATGTCATTTTTTGCTTAGACCGTGCAGGTATTGCAGGTGCAGATGGGCCAACACATCATGGTGTATTTGACATTGCGTACATGCGTTGTTTGCCCAACATGGTGGTGGCTTCTCCTATGAATGAGTCGGAGTTGCGTAACATGATGTTTACCGCTCAGGCAAGTAACGTAGGTCCCATTACTATCCGTTATCCTCGCGGAGAAGGGGTGATGCCTGAATGGAGAACGCCTTTTGAAGCGATAATAATAGGAGAGGGAAGACAAATTTCTGAAGGAAATGGCATTGCAATTTTAAGTTTGGGCCATATCGGGAACCATGTGGTGAAAGCCATTGCAAGTCTTCAGGAAGAAGGAATTCAACCGGCACATTTTGACATGCGTTTTGCCAAACCATTGGATGTAGCCTTGTTAACCAAAATATTTACCCAATATGCTAAAATCATTACGGTAGAAGATGGTAGTTTGCAAGGTGGTTTTGGAAGTGCCATCCTTGAGTGTGCTTCAGACCAAAATTACAAAGGCCAAATCAAACGTATTGGTATTCCTGACCGCTATATTGAACATGGAGAGCAAGCGGAACTTCACCAAGAATGTGGCATGGATGCCCTAGGAATTGCGCAAACTGTGAAGTTATTGTTTCAGGAGAATGAGGTGTTGGTGTAGGGTTGAAACTACCAACAAACCAAGCTACGTACCGTTACTTTACCCAATCCAACAATAAAACATCCTCATAAAATTCCCTGCATGTAGCGAGACGGCATGTGGGAGAAAAAACTACTCACTTGTGCTCAGGTGTGCTGTAATAAAGGATTTTATAGATTTAAGCTTCTCCACTGGTTGAAGTCTTCTCTTCGCTGGATCAAGTCTTGCGCTTTTGCGAAGACTTGGTCTTACCATGATTAAAGTCTTCAGACTTGAGCTACCATTAGTCAATATATAAGATTTCTATCAAATACTCTTTCAAACCTGCATAGTTTTTTGCACTGCTATATAAATATTCTTCTGAAACTTAAAAATTAATACCGCAAGTCTGAAGACTTTATTTATACTTGGTATTATCAATTAAACTGTAAACTTATTTTAGGACGACACATTACGCCCTTTTGTCTGAATTAAGATTTTTAGGATTAGATGATTTTAGGATGATTTCCCAAATCCTATTATCCTTTAATCTTTTCATCCTAATTCAGACACACTTTAATTCCTTGGTACACGTCACCACTGCGTTCAGACGTGCACCAGCGCACCGAAGTTCACGCGCGCCAGCGGGGGAGATGAGTTTATAAAAAAACTACTCGTATTCAAAAAATAAGTATGATTTCATCGGGATCTAAAGCCCTTCTCCTTGGGAGAAGGGTTTGGGATGAGGCTTTTACTTCCCTAGCTCAAGACTTGCGCCAGACAACAGCAGAAGGAATGTGTTTAGTTAAGGTGTATAC
>CALPQG020000375.1 GCA_943325655.2 Bifidobacterium breve
ACTTAACTTACCCTGTACCCTGTACCCTGTACCCTGTACCCTGTACCCTGTACCCTGTACCCTGTACCCTGTACCCTGTACTTTGTACCTTGTACTTAATACCTTGTACTTAATACCCTGTACTCTGTACCTTGTACCCTGTACTTAATACCTTGTACTTAATACCCAGTACCCTGTACCCTGTACCCTGTACCCTGTACCCTGTACCCTGTACCCTGTACCCTGTACTTTTCTTTTGCCATTTGTTGAAGGCTCAACACCAACAAAGCGAAAGGTCGATTAGCTATGGTAACATCCGCGTCAATCTGTTCCATCCGATTCATCAGCGTTCCATCCCGCACTTGCGGGATTATTCTTTGACAAAGAACCCCGTTGAAAAACGAGGCCAAATTGCACACAGATTTAGCGAATTAAGCGGATCATCGTGGATTTTAAAGTAACAAAATTCCTTCACTTAAAGACATTGGCCGATCGCCTGGGAATTGCCCCCAAAATCCTATGCATAAATTTTGTGGCTCATGCTATTTTTAATGAACCCTAAAAAAATATAAAAAAAACTATCCTTTAGATGGATAGTTTTGATATTCTCCAATGACATTAACCCACAATAAATCATCTATAACCACTTTTTTATAGTTATATTTTTAAAAATTAGACTTATTTTTTTAAATTGGTTGCTATAATTTGAGCAGTATAGTTTTTTATACGGAGCGCTAACGTTTGCAAACTTGCGTAACATGCGTAACTGACAAGGGTTTTAGTCTCTTGTCAGTTTTTAAAATCAACTGCTTAGCGGTATCTTTAAAATAGTTAAAAAGACCGAACTGCACGAACTTTGCTTTCGACCCCCTTACCGTTGTTGAACTCGCTAGCAGTGCTGAAATGATTGCAGTACGCGCCACAGTCATCGAGCTCCGTAGAACTCCAATAGAAGTAGGTAGAAAAACCGCCAATAGCAACTCTGTTTACATAAAGTTTATTTAACTCATCTTTACTTGGCAAATACCAATCGCTATAGCCACCCAACACCAAATCTGAGCACAATTTAGCAGCATAAGATCCAAGTCCTTGACTCATAACTATCTTTTCTGTATTGGCATTGCCTGTACCAATTGCTTTACCTGTCGCACCGGTTATTTTAGTACTTCCATTGTGCCACCTAATTAATTGTTGATCTGTTGGTGCTGCAATTAAGCCATGAACCACATTGGCATCATATCCGGGGTCTCCTGCTTGTAAGATATAGGCAATTTTACCGCCTTGATACGCTTCGCCTACAGTTAAAATGGGTGCTGTTGGTTGTTTGTAAAAGACAATACTATCAACGTCTGATGTTTTTACAGATTGTTTATTTATTACCACACCGTTTTTCATTACATACATCGTGTCGTTTTGAGCGATAACAGTTGAAACTGAAAAGCCAAAAGCTAATAATAAGCTCAATAATAGTCTATTTATGTTTTTCATAATCTTGTTCTCCTTATTTATTGTTTAATGATTTTTACGGTTTTAATTTCTACTGCATTTGAATATCGACACAAATAAATACCTTCTGAAAGGTGGCTTAAATTGAGTGATATTAACCTACCTCCGTTTGTAGTTTGCGTTAGTATCTCTTTATCTTCCAATGTCAAAATGCTTAGGGTTAATTCACCTGTTACGCCTGTTAAATCAATGTTTAATACATCGTTTACAGGGATGGGATAAGTTATCATGTTGGAATAACCTAACTGTGCTGTTGGCTCTTTTGTGCTTGTAAGTGGGTTTGTAAAGTTCAGGTACCTTAACTCGCTTAAAGCATAAACGTCATTGGAATTGTCAGATTTTTGTACTGTTGCATTTCCTCCTGAAAATGTCATTTTTCGTGTGCTACTCAATGTATAAGTGGTCTGAGTAGCGCTTTTTTCTTTGATATACATCGTTTGGGCTTGTAATCCTGACAGTCCGAGTCCTAACAAAAATACGGCACTAAATTTTAATCGTTTTTGTCGCATATTTACCTTCTTTTATTATTGGTTATTATTCTTTTTATTCATAATTACTGTATAATCATAATATTGACCATCAGTTGATTTAACCGTAATTAGGTATTCAGCACCGGTGCAGTTAATATTTACAGCGGTTGCAGTAGCACTTATTGTTTCTCTAACTCAATTAATTTAGTGCATGAACCATCATTTTTTGAACTAGAAATCCAAATTTGTTTTTCAGAAGTACTGTATTCAGAAACCGTAAACCCAATGGTTTCGTTATGAGGACATACTCCTCCTGACATTGAAATGGTTTTACCATCATCAGAAACAGACCAAGTAAGATTTTCAACATCATCAACTTTACCGGTTTTTTTAACGATATATTTACCTTTTCCTATTACCTCTAATTCAAACATAACTGAGACACCTGGCTGTTGTAAATCAATAGTATCAGTACCTACGATACAACTATATTTCGTTTCTTTCCAAGTTTCACCATCTAATATTTTTTCTAAAGTAAATTGTTTACTTTCTTCAGTAGATGGTTTAATTTCCACAGGAGATTGTTTCGTACATGAAGCAGCCAATAATGTGAAAGCTGTTAGTGCTAATAAAAACATTTTTTTCATTTCAGATTTTGTTAATAGTTAAACAAGTATTGGTTTCAAAGGCGGGGTTACTTATTTTAAATTTATCGGCATAGGAGTTGTCGATACCTATTGAAAATTTAGAAGTACCCGAAATTTGAAAGTTTATTTTAGGGTCTAAAGTTGTACCTGTATTATTAAGATCAATAGCGGTAGACGTTGCGCTAGTTTCAATATATAAGGCTTCAGAAGAAGAAGTGGTGCCAATGTCTACTTGGGTATTTACCCCCAATCACCCCATAAAACACTGACAATAAGTGTGCTAAATGCGGTTTTTAAGAATTGTTTTTTCATGGTGATGCTTATTGTTTGCGATTCATTTTTGTTTGTAGTCCAATGAAAATAGGTCAATCAAAATTCAATGTAAAAACAAATGTAAAACTTTTTATCTTTTAATAAAAATGAAGTAGCAATATTTACAGGGCAAATGTATTAAAATAATAGGTATAGGCGTTTAGGTCGCACAAATTGATAATTTGCTTGTCTTTGTTTTTAATATGACAAGGTATGAATTTACAGGTGTAAAAACACTTGAAAACTTGCAAGGATACTTAG
>CALPQG020000376.1 GCA_943325655.2 Bifidobacterium breve
AAGGATTTAAAATTGTGAAGCCATAGTTAAGGTTAACACCTCAGCCGAATTTGTAATTTTAGTACAGGGTACAGGGTATAGGTGTTTTTGACATGTCAAGTGTTTTTCACCTGACATTCTCTGACTAAAACTATCTGATTGACTTTATTCAAACATGTGTCAGGTGATAACACCTGACACGGCAAAAGGTTAACACCTCAGCCGAATTTGTAATTTTAGTACAGGGTACAGGGTACTGTGTACAGGGTATAGGTGTTTTTGACATGTCAAGTGTTTTTCACCTGACGCTTTCAATAAAAATGCTCCCAGAATTATTCTGGGAGCATTTTTATTGAAAGCATAACTCTGTACTCTGTACTCTGTACTCTGTACTCTGTACCCTGTACTCTGTACCCTGTACCCTGTACTCTGTACTCTATTTTACCACTTCTTCAATCCTAACTCCTGTAGACATGACTTCCGGAAGCGGATTTTCTCTCATGTACTGCACTAATTTGATTTTATACTTTCCTTTATAAGGGAATTTGTATTGATTGAGTACCGGAAATTGGTGAAAAAATAAATCTCCAATACCATTGCCAAGTGGGCGCCCAGTTTTTTGGTCCAGGATTAACATTTCTACCTGTTGGCCTTGTAATTTGTTGCCATTACTGTCACACAATTGGTAGTTTACAAATAAGTTGTAATAAGGGTAAGCAAGGGTATTTCTAATATTTAATAAAATATTGTACTGCTTTTCAGGTTGATCAATGATGAAACTGAAAGTTGGAACAGTATCCATGAACCACTGGTTTTGTGGCATCAAATAGTTGTACTCATACACCCTGTTGTCTTTACAGGCACTAAATGCAATTGAAATAATTGCGAGTAGGAACAATGTGTTTTTTGAAAAGTATTTCATCATTTTCAAGCTGTCAGTCCTTTAATTTGGTTTAATCGGTATGCGGGGGGTAAACATTGGAGTTGAAGGAGCACTTCCATCATTGTTTTTAGGCGGTGTATTTTTTCCTGTATCGTTACTTCGAGGAACAATATTCGTTGATTTCGCCTGAGTTGGATTTATCGGTTGTCTTGGGTTTGTATTGGCAGCAGGCTTCGGTGTTGGATTGTTTTTAGGAGCTTGTTGCTGTTGATTTTGTTGTTGCTGCTGCTGTTGTTGCTGTGGCCTAGGTTTATTGTGTTGAATTGGAGCAGGTTTATTGGCTACAATTTTATTAACTCCTTCGTCTTTGGGTACTAAATTTTTGTCTTCATTGCCAGCTGTAAATGAATTGCCATTTCCACCTTTTTTCTTTTTACGTTTTGATTTGCTACTGCTGCTGCTATATTTTTTGTCTAGTTTGGCCAAATCATCATTGATAGGTTTGAATTCTATGATGGCTTTTTCTTCTACCAAATCGTCAGGATTTAAACTTTCTGGTTTAATTCCTTTTTCATTCAATTCCACTACTTTTAAAACTTGCTCAATCGTCAATGGATACCAGGCAGTTTCGCCTTGGTAAGAGAACCACATGATTCTTCTGAAAATGTCTGTTTTTTGTAAATAGGAAAGCCCTTTTTCTGTCAATAAAGGTGCTTCAATGGTCGGAATACCTTTTAAGGCATCCATATAAGTTTCGAGTTCAAAGTTGAGACAGCATTTTAAACGACCACATTGTCCTGATAATTTTGCCGGATTAAGGGATAAATTTTGGTAACGGGCAGCGGTAGTCGACACATTTTTAAAGTCCGACAGCCAGGTGGAGCAACACAATTCTCGTCCACAAACGCCTATACCACCGAGGCGACTAGCTTCTTGGCGCAAACTTATTTGTTTCATTTCTACCCTAATCTTAAACTCAGATGCCAAGCATTTGATCAACTCTCTAAAGTCAACCCTGTCATCGGCAGAATAGAAAAAAGTAGCTTTTGCGTTATCTGCCTGGTATTCAATGTCTGAAAGCTTCATTTGAAGTTTAAGCTCATCTGCAATTTGCCTGGTACGGTACAAGGTACCCATTTCACGCATTTTGCTCAATTCGTACCTTTCTAAATCTTTTGCGTTGGCAATTCTGTAAATAGCCTTGATGTTTTCATCATCAATAATATTTTTCTTTTTCATTTGAAGCCTTACAAGTTCACCTTGTAAAGAAACAAAACCCAAATGATGTCCGCTTGGTACTTCAACAACTACCGGATCTCCAGTATGAAGCACAAGATTTTGGGTGTTTTTGAAAAAATCTTTACGCCCACCTTTGAAACGAATTTCTACAATATTGAATCTTTCGGATGGCAAGATGGCATCATCCATATTTCCTAGCCAGTCAAAAACGTTTAGTTTGTTGCATCCACCCGAACCACAACCGCCATTGCTATTACACCCTCCTGTACTACATCCTCCTCCTGTTCCACAACTTGAGCAACTCATATACCTGTTTTTTTATCTTAAATTGAATAAACTACCTTATGCTTTAAGCCTAAGATTTCGAAAATGAAGCGAATTAAAATTTACCTAAAGTAGGGATAAATTTTTAAATACTTTTAGCTCTTTTTAAAATAGTCCTATACTCATAAAGGAAAGACTACTAAAGACAAATTTAATTTAAAATCATTTTATAATACATTTTTTTGCAAAATACTTGACGAGGTTTGGAATAATAAAATTATAGTTTAATGTAATGTGCATAAATTCAGGTTATTGTATATGAGTTGTGGCTTGGTTTTGATTGGGGAGAACATTGTATGCGTTGAAGAACCAATGGTTGAAAATTATTCATTTATCGACCTTAAAATGGATTGAAGTAAGGCTATTTTGTTTGAAATTGGTGGTTCAAATAACAATTTAAAGTTGTATTGGCAGTGAAGTAATCCGAAAATTACATGCTTAAAACTTTAGTAATGTAATCGTGAACAGAAGTCTTTGGGTTGACATTTTACGCTTGTTCACTGTAGATCATTAAATTACATACAGTTTTGTAGGTTTGTATAATTATATTTTTTCTAATTAAGATGCATTTTTTTAAAGCATCTGCCTGAATATCTCATTATAATTATTAATTTTGGAGGGCTAAAAATTGTTAGTCATATTAATTTCGATAAACCCCTAATACAAGATGAAAAAATTATTATTCCTGGTTGCTTTAACAGCTGTGTTTTCAAATGTAGCTTTGGCACAAAAAGGTGGAAAACCTGAAC
>CALPQG020000377.1 GCA_943325655.2 Bifidobacterium breve
CCTGCTGTCCAATGCAGTGAAATTTACTGAAAAGGGTACCATAGCATTGAAAATAGACCTTGTTTCGAAAAATACCCCCAATGAAGCTGTTTTTAGGTTTGCAGTGAGTGATACAGGAATAGGGATTGAAGAAAAAAATAAAGCTAAAATATTTAAAGCATTTGAACAAAATGATGCTACAACAACACGAAAATATGGTGGCACAGGGCTTGGTTTGAGTATTTCCAACAAGTTATTGGCATTGATGCATAGTGAACTCAAACTTGTCAGTGTCCTTGAAGAAGGCAGTGTTTTTTATTTTGACATTACCTTCCCCCTTGTTGAACCACTAAAAGCGCAAAAAACTGTTGATTTAGAGGGTATACATACCAATGAACACGCCATCAATTCGTTTGCTTTTGATTTGCTTTTAGTAGAAGACAATACCATTAATATTATATTGGCTAAATCGATACTGACAAAATATTATCCCAATATAAAAATCACCACCACACTCAATGGTGAAGAAGGCGTGATTGCTTTCCAAAAATCATTGCCAGCCATAGTGTTTATGGATGTACAAATGCCTGTAATGAATGGTTATGAAGCTACCAAGCAAATACGAAGTTTAGCGCATGGCAAAGACGTGCCGATTATCGCCTTGACTGCCGGAAGTATAAAAGGAGATATTGAAAAATGTATGGAGGCGGGTATGGATGATTTTGTCACCAAGCCTTATGTGAAGGAAACGATCATGGCGATAATTCAAAAATGGGTGATGAAGCCTTCAGGAAATGCTTAGTTTTGCTATCCACTCCGTCGTAATGACCATGCGTATCAATGCCATTTTAAAGCTACTTATTTTTGTGTACTAAAAGGATTTCATTTTCCAGAATTACTTTCCCTTCATCAATCAATTCCCTTAAAAAAGTACTTGCTGTTTTTCGGTCTTGTTCATGGAATAAGGCCAAAAAGTTTTTGACCAGGATAGGGTTGGGGTGTGTTTGGAGTTTTTCTAAAATGATTTTGCTTGATAATATAGCACCCGAAGCATTTGTTACACACACATTGCAAATACCACAAATGTCATGGGTGTTTTCACCAAAGTAATTTTGAATGAATTGCGTTCGGCACTGTGCTTTGTTTTCTGCAAAGGCAATGATTGCTTTTACTTTATCCAGTTCATTGTTTTTTCGGGCAAGGTATTGTCCTGGATGAATGGGTAATTTCGCTGCATCTAAGCGGGCAAGTACAAAGGTAAGTTGTGGTTTGTCTCTTTTCGGGATATAGGTAACGAAGCCAGTTTTATCCAAATAGAGCAGCATGTTTACAATGTCAATTTCACTTTTTACCAGGTGTGTGGCTACCGCAGTTTCGTTTATTTTGATGAAATGTACAAACAATTCTCCTCCATATAACCTTAACAACACTTTAATCAATGGATCAAATTTGGCATTGGCGACCTGAAACTTGTATAGTTCTTCTTTGTCTGAAATGTTAAAATGCAATACTGCTGGGGCATAAAATGTTTCATTCATCAAAATCAAACCTTCTTTTTCCAACTGCTTGATGGCATAATAAGTTTGACGTGTAGACAGGTTATAGGTATTTTCAAAATCAGCAATGTTGAAATCATAAGGTACCAGTTCACTGCTTCCCAGAGCAATTTTATAGTAATTGGCCAGGGATTGGTACACGCGTTTCAAAAAGTCAATTTCAGGATAATTCAACGCAATGTTTCTGAGCAAATCGCTCGTGTCGGTTGTATTGAACAACAGTACAGCGTAGGCTTTTTGTTCATCCCTTCCCGCTCTTCCCGCTTCTTGGTAATAGGCTTCTATGCAATCAGGTAAGTCATAATGTACCACCAACCTTACGTCTGCTTTGTCGATGCCCATGCCAAAAGCATTGGTGCAAACCATGGTGTTGGTTTTGCCCGACATCCACCGTTCTTGTTTGGCGCTGCGTTCTTCGGGACTTAATCCGGCATGGTAAAAATCAACCGAAATCCCATTTTTGTAAAGCAACAAAGCCAGTTCTTTGGTTTTCTTCCTGCTCCGCACATAGATTAAGGTACTTCCTGAAACTTTTTTCACAATCCTCAACAGGGTTTGTGCTTTGTCTTCAGTAAATACCGAAGAGTAGGAAAGGTTGGTTCTTGCAAAACTTTTGGTAAATATATTTGGGTTATGGAGGGCCAAATTTTTTACAATATCTTCTTGGGTTTTGGGCGTTGCAGAAGCTGTAAGCGCAATGATGGGAACAGCAGGGAGTATGGTTTTGATGTTTGCTATTTCCAGGTAGGCAGGCCTGAAATCATGTCCCCATTGAGAAATGCAATGGGCTTCATCAATCACCAATTGGTTCACAGGCATTTTGGCAATCCTTGCTTTAACCAAATCAGACTTTAACCTTTCAGGGGAAAGGTATAAAAACTTGGTATTGCCATAAATACAGTTGTCGAGTACAATGTCGATTTCCCTTTCGCTCATGCCGCTGAAAATGGCGTAGGCCATGATGCCTCGTTTTTTCAATTGCTCCACCTGGTCTTTCATCAAAGCAATCAGTGGACTGATTACTAGGGTAATGCCATCTAAAATTAATGCGGGTACTTGAAAACAAATGGATTTGCCTCCACCTGTGGGTAAAATAGCAAGGGTGTCGTGTTTGTTTAACACCGACTGAATGATCTCGAGTTGCTGAGACCTGAATTGTTTATGCCCCCAATATTTTTCAAGTACTTCTTGTTCGAGCATTTTTGCAGAATTGATAAATGGCTATTGCGATTCAAAGTAAAAAAATAAAACAGAGATTCGCTAATGTTAGGTGTTTTTGGACTTGATTTCTGTAGGAGAAGGATGGATTTGGCGAATGAATGCTATTGAATTATAGCAATATCTCATTTAGTGAAAGAATTTGTGATACCAAATGCATTTTAATATAGACCGTTTGTGTCAACTTTAATTTTATAATTCAGTAAATTTTATTTAGGATTAGGAGGATTTTTTTAAATTAAATTGAAAAAATTTTTAGGTGATTTTTATAAAGATATAAATTTCAATAGGAGCTTATTTACAATTTGTTATGAAATAAATATTAGGGCGTTTCCGCCGCGGCGGATCGCGTGTTCGGCACTCGTCCCGATTTTTTCGGGAAGCTCAAACATCCCGAAGCATCGGGACTACC
>CALPQG020000378.1 GCA_943325655.2 Bifidobacterium breve
AATGGGTAAGCGAGTTTTTCAGCAGACCATATATAAGGAAAATCTTGGCGTATAGATAGTCGATAATACTTGGGCTATGGCTTGTTGTATAACGCTATCTTTTACCGTTGGAATTCCTAGCAGTAGAACTCCTCCGCTGGCTTTCGGGTTTACTGCTGTTGGTTGATAGCTTTCTTTGTATAATGATTCAAGGAGGTTTTTGGAGTGTGCAATCCATTGCTCGCTTATCATCTCATTTTAGCCTTGTATAAGGTTTCTGTGCGTCAGAAATCCAATTTGCTGAGGTATCTTTAAGTTGCTACTTCACAGTAGACACCCTTGTCAATCGCTAACAAACCTTTCTACTCGGAGTGTGCAAAGCCTTTCACGCTGCTAGAAAATTACCATGCCCGACATACAAAAAAGCAGGCTCTCCAACCTGCTTCCATTTCGCTATTTTTAGTAAACGACAAATACAAAACACCGCACTTCCAAAAGATTCAACCGAGTTTTTTGTTAAGTCGGTAAGCCACCACTAAAACTTAGTTAAATGGCCAATTTTATTAAGAAGTGCTTGCAAATTGTGTTAGCCTTCCAGTTTAAATTTATTGTTGTAAAAATTAAAATCTGTCCAAATTCATCACTTTATTCCAGGCTGCAACAAAGTCTTTTACAAATTTTTCTTTTGAATCGTTACTTGCATAAACTTCTGCCAATGCTCTTAATTCAGAGTTGGATCCAAAAATCAAATCTGATCTGGTTGCAGCCCATTTTATTTTTCCTGTTTTTCTATCTTTCCCTTCAAAACGTTCTTTTGAATCAGTTATTGGACTCCATTCAGTATCCATATCTAGTAGATTTACAAAAAAGTCGTTCGTTAATTTATCTTTTTGGGTTGTCAATACCCCATCTTGAGAGTTATTATAATTGGCGTTCAAAACACGTAATCCACCAATTAAAACTGTCATTTCTGGTGCGCTTAGTTTAAGTAATTGAGCTTTGTCAACTAATAATTCTTCCGCAGGAATTGTGTATTGCGTTTTTGAATAATTCCTAAACCCGTCAGCAATAGGTTCTAACACGGCCATGCCTTCAATACTTGTTTGTTCTTGAGTAGCATCCATTCTTCCTGCTTTAAATGGAACAGGGATATTAAAACCTGAATTTTTAATTGCTTTTTCTAACCCTACTGTTCCACCTAAAACAATCAAGTCAGCAATCGAAACTTGATTGTTAGATTTTGATTTAAAATCATTTTGAATTTTTTGATAAACGTTCAATACTTTCTCTAATTGTTTTGGGTTGTTTACTACCCATTCTTTTTGAGGTAACAATCTAATTCTAGCACCATTAGCACCTCCTCTTTTATCAGAACCACGAAAAGTACTTGCAGAAGACCATGCAGTATAAATTAATTCACTAACCGTTAGGCCTGAATTTAAAATCGCTAATTTCAAATTTTCAATATCATTGGCATTTATAATTGGAGTGGTTGCCACTGGAATAGGGTCTTGCCATATCAAACTTTCTTTTGGAACTTCGGGTCCTAAATATAAGGAACTAGGGCCCAAATCTCTGTGTGTGAGTTTAAACCATGCTTTTGCAAAAGATTCATCAAAAGCCAATGGATTATTATAAAAGTTTTTTGAAATTTTATTATAGACAGGATCAAATTTTAGTGCTAGGTCGGTGGTGAGCATGGTTGGTAAATGCATTTTACTACTATCAAAAGCATCAGGAATAATTGCTTTCCCATTTTTAGCAACCCATTGTTTAGCTCCTGCTGGACTTTGTGTTAGTTCCCATTCGTTTTCAAAAAGAATGCTAAAAAAGCTATGACCCCATCTTGTCGGAGTAGGTGTCCAAGTAACTTCTAACCCCGAAGTGATAGCGTCTCTTCCTTTTCCTGATTTATACTTACTTTTCCATCCTAAACCTTGTTCCTCAATAGCAGCCGCTTCTGGCTCTTTACCTACCAATGAAGCATCACCTGCTCCATGTGTTTTACCTAAGGTATGCCCACCAGCGATTAAAGCAACTGTTTCTTCATCATTCATTCCCATTCTCCCAAAAGTTTCTCTAATATCTTTAGCTGCAGCCAAAGGGTCTGGATTGCCATTGGGTCCTTCTGGATTAACATAGATCAAGCCCATTTGAACGGCTGCAAGTGGATTTTCTAGTTTTCTACCATCAGAATATCTGTTTTCTTCTAGCCACTTGGTTTCTTTTCCCCAATAAACATTGGATTCTGGTTCATACACATCCTCTCTGCCACCCGAAAAACCAAAAGTTTTAAAACCCATAGACTCTAAAGCAACATTTCCTGATAAAATCATCAAATCAGCCCAAGAAATTTTGTTGCCATATTTTTGTTTTATTGGCCAAATTAATCTTCGTGCTTTATCTAAGTTGCCATTATCTGGCCAGCTATTCAGTGGTGCAAATCTTTGTTGACCAGCACAAGCACCACCTCTACCGTCACCTGTTCTATATGTACCTGCACTATGCCAAGCCATACGAATGAAAAGTGGTCCATAATTTCCAAAATCGGCAGGCCACCAATCTTGAGATTCCGTCAAAATTTTTTGAATGTCTTTTTTTAAAGCAAAATAATCCAAAGCACTAAATTCTTGGCGATAATTAAAATTGGCATCCATCGGATTTGACAATTCAGAATTTTGTCTAAGCACATGCAAATTAAGCTTGTTTGGCCACCAATTTTCATTGCTAGTCACATTCGTAGTACTCCCTACTACTGTTGCAGACTTTGCAGTATGGCCCATAGGACATTCGCCAGATTTTTTTTCTATTTTTTGTGCATTTGTTGCCCCAAATAAAAATAGAACAGGGATTAACAATAATTTTTTCATTTTTTTTAGTTTTTAAATTTACCTGTTATTTGCAATTTTATATCCGAGACATGAAAGTTTAAAATTTTATTATTTTCAAAATACTCACTGATGAGTTTGTTAAGTTTTTCGTCTTCATAATCTTCTATTCTATCTGTTTCGGCACAATACAAATGATGATGTTTAGATAAAACAGCGTCATAACGCATGATGTCTTTTTCTGTTTTTACTTTTTTTAAAAGTTCTTTTTCAACTAAAGAATCTAAAACTTTATAAACAGTTCCAACAGAAATATTTGGATGGTTTACTTTAATGTATTCAATCACATTTTCAGC
>CALPQG020000379.1 GCA_943325655.2 Bifidobacterium breve
GAACAACCTTCTACATCATATTTTTGATCTCTTGTAACAATTACAGTTACACGGTTTGGAAGCGGTTTTCCAATAGATTCATAAGTTTTTCTTCCCATGACTATATGGTGGTTGGTAGTTAACTGACGAAAATATTTTAAATCAGCTGACAAATGCCAAAGCAACTGATTGTCTTTTCCTATTGCTCTATTTTGAGCCATTGCCACAATTAAACTTGTTTTCATTGTATTAATTCAACATTTAAAATTCAACATTTAAAATTAATTACAAGAGCCTGTTTCCTCTTAAAAATTCATCGATAGCCATGCGTTTCTTGCCTTCCATTTGTAAAGAGATAATACTCAAAACGCCTGATCCGGTTTGAAAATGCAAATAAGTCTTTCCATCGGTTTTATAACTTCCAATATCGCCTGCTAAATTTGTATCAACTTCAGCTGTTTCAAATATTTTACAAGTTTTTTCATTGATCACGGTAAATGCTGCAGGATACGGACTTAAGCCTCTAACCAAATTGTGTATTTCAACCGCTGATTTTGACCAGTCTATTTTACAGGTTTCTTTGAATATTTTAGGGGCCAATTTAGGTACCTCCACATAAGGTTGCGGACTTCTTGGATAATCGCCATTTTGAATAGCACTGATGGTTTTCAAAATCAACTCCGCTCCTTTTGACATTTGTTTTTCATACAAAGTCCCAATATTGTCAGTAGGTAAAATGGGCTGCTTGAATTGAAAAATCACATCACCTGTATCAATCTCATGTTTTAAGAAAAAAGTAGTACAACCTGTTTCCGTTTCACCATTGATAATTGCCCAATTGATTGGAGCAGCCCCACGGTAATCTGGAAGCAATGACGCATGCAAATTTAAGGTTCCCAAACGAGGCATATCCCAAACTGCTTCGGGCAACATCCTGAAAGCTACTACCACTTGTAAGTCGGCTTCAAATGATTTTAACTGCGCTTGAAAAGCCTCATCTTTCAACTTTTCAGGTTGAAGTACCGGAATATGATGCGCTAAGGCATAAGTCTTTACAGGTGATGGTGTCAACTGCAAACCTCTACCCGATGGCTTGTCGGGAACGGTAACTACAGCCACCACATCAAATCCATTTTTAACTAAAATATCCAAACTTGGTACCGCAAATTCCGGCGTACCCATATATATAATTCTTAGTGCTTTATTCATCAAAATCAGGATATAATAAATATTTTTTTCTACTTATTTTGTACGCATTCAGCTCAGGCTGCCAGGCTTTACGAATTTCTTCTTCTGTTTTTCCAGCTTTAATGGCCAATCGAATTTGGTCTGTTCCAGCCAATTTATCAAAGAAATTATTGAAAAATTTGGCGGTGTCTTTGGCGTTTTTATACATGTCCATCACATAAGCCAACGTAAATTTCCCTAGCGTATCTTCACTTGTACGGAGGTCTTTTCCGTAACATTTCTGTCCGTTAAATTTCGGATTTTTATCCATACCATCAATAGGTAAAGGTGTAAAAATAAACTGACCAAAATCAGGTTGTAATCCTCCGTAAACCTGAAAAGGGAATAATGTTCCTCGCCCAACACTGGCTTGCTCTACACCTTCAAACAAACACAAAGAGGGATATAATTTTATGGCTTTGTTGTTGGGCAAATTAGGGGATGGTTTAACAGGTAAATTATACTGCGCCGCATGCGTATATCCTTTTGACAAGATTACTTTAACGTCACATTGAACGCCCGATTTCAACCATTTTTCGCCATTCATCATCTTTGCCAATTCGCCAACCGTTAAACCATGAACAATTGGAATGGGATGTATACCAACGAATGACTTGAACTTCGCATTTAATACCGGGCCATCCACATAATTTCCATTTGGATTGGGTCGGTCTAAAATGAGCAGTTTAATTTTTTGTTCCGCACAGGCTTCCATGACATAATGTAAAGTACTGATATACGTATAAAACCTGGCACCAACATCCTGAATATCAAACACAATTACATCAACACCTTTTAATTGTTCTGCTGTAGGTTTTGAATTCTTCCCATAAAGCGAAACTATTGGCAATCCGGTTGCTTTGTCTGCGCTGTTGCTTACGTGTTCGCCTGCATCTGAAGTGCCTCTAAAGCCATGTTCTGGGGCAAAAATGGTTTTAATGGTAATTTTTAATTTCAACAGGGAATCTACCAAATGTGTGGCACCAATGGTGGAAGTTTGGTTCACCACCAAAGCTACTTGCTTATTTTTCAACAAAGAAAGGTAGGCTTTGGTATCTTGTGCGCCGACTGAAATCAGGTTTTGGGCTTGACAACTGCTGATGATTAGCAGTAAAATGAAGTATAATGTACACTTTTTTATCATGAATCGAGTAGTTTCAAAATTTCATTCCTATATTTAAACAAAATTAGTCATTTATATTGAACGCTTCCATTTTCATAGCACGAAGAATTCGTGAAAATAAAGAAAAATCTTTTTCTTCCACTGTTGTAAAGATAGCGGTTACCAGTATAGCTATTGCTATCGCTGTGTTAATTATTGCATTTGCCATTTTACAGGGATTTAAAGACAATATCCAAAACAAACTATTTAGTTTCTCAGGACACATTCAGGTCAACAAACTTGACGACAACGAGTCGTATGTTGAAAACCCAGTGCCTGTTCGCTCTTTTATTGAAGGCAACAAATCATTAAACAAAGAAATCAGCCATATTCAGGCGTATGCCACCAAAGCTGGCTTGTTAAAAACCGAAGAAGAAGTCACCGGTGTACTTTTAAAGGTGTTGACCACAATGTTGACAGCAATAAAATCAAGCAGAATTTAGTAGCAGGTAATTTTATCAAATTTGAAGATTCTACCTTTTCAAAAGAAATTATCATCAGCGACAATGTGTCCAAGAAACTCAAACTCAAAGTAAATGATGTTGTTTGGATGTATTTCATCCAAAATCCACCGAGGTATAGAAAACTCAAAGTAGCCGGTATTTACCAAACTGGTCTGGAAGAATTTGATGACCTGTATATTTTTGGGGACCTCAAGCTGATCCGTCAACTCAACAACTGGCCCGATTCACTGGTGGGAGGCTATGAAATTTATGTGAAAGACTTTAGTCAGCTTAAAAAAACTGCCTACAAAATCCGTGATGCCATGGATTACGACA
>CALPQG020000380.1 GCA_943325655.2 Bifidobacterium breve
CAAAAGTAGGATACGAACGCATGCAAGAAATTGCAAATCCAGAACAAAGCCTGGAAAGAGCGAGAGAAAACTGGCAAAAGCTGGGAAGAAGTGATAAATGGATCCAGCAGCGCATGACGGGCCAGGAAACCCGAAATAAACTTACTGACTATTGGAAAGATAACGGTGTAGAGAAAAAGGATGAATTTGCCTTATTAACCAATATTATTCATGAAGAATGGACCGGATTAACTGTTAAAGGACACAAGAATTTAAAAGGTTTAAAATCGCAAAATCTTAGAGACCACATGAGTGAAGCGGAGTTAATATTCACCGCTTTAGCCGAGATATCCACCCGCCAAATTGCAGCAACTGAAGAAGCAAAAGGCTTGACTCAAAATGCAAAAGCTGGCAAAAAAGGAGGAACAATCGCCAAAGATGCAAGACTTAGCCTCGAAGCACATACAGGCAAAAATGTAGTCACCGGTGAAAACTTTTTACCTCCAACAAAAGAAAATCAAAAACTAAATAGTTAATTTTAGCTTTATTTATACTTAATTTAGTGTCGAGTGCTTAGTGTTGAGTGTTGAGTACTCAAAACTAAACATTCAACACCCAACACTTGAAAAATGAAAGTACTTATACTCGCCGGTGGATTCGGCACACGATTAAGCGAAGCAACAGACAACAAACCAAAACCAATGGTAGAAATTGGCGGAAAACCAATTTTATGGCACCTCATGAAATCGTATTCTGAGCATGGCTTTACCGAGTTTGTCATCTTATTGGGCTACAAAAGTTATGTGATCAAAGAATTTTTTGCCAATTACTTTCTCCACCAAAGCGACATAACTATTGACCTCAAAAACAATAGTATGGAAGTACATGACAACTTTTCTGAAAACTGGAAAGTTACTTTAATTGATACCGGCTTAAATACATTTACTGGAGGTAGAATAAAAAGAGCGGCCAAATACATTGGCAACAAACCTTTTTTACTTACTTATGGAGATGGCGTTTGCGATGTGAACATTGCAGAAACCGTAAAATTCCACCAAGAACATGGCAAATTAATTACCATGACAGCCATACAACCTGAAGGAAGATTTGGTGCATTAGGAATTGATAAAGACCAAACTATCCATTCATTTCTTGAAAAACCCAAAGGCGACAATTCCTGGATCAATGGAGGCTTCTTTGTTTGTCAACCTGAAGTAGTGAATTACATTGATGGAGATGCAACAATATTTGAAAGAGAACCTCTGGAAAAACTCGCGTCTGAAGGAAACTTGAAAGCTTACAAACACAATGGTTTTTGGCAGTGTATGGATACCTTAAGAGACAAAAACAAATTGGAAGAACTGTGGGAATCAGGAACGCCACCTTGGAAAAATTGGAAATAATTTTTTATAATCAACTCATCATCACACTTAATTTTATACTTGTGTTCAACAATATTTACAAAGATAAAACGGTTCTGCTCACTGGCCATACAGGGTTCAAGGGCTCATGGCTGGCACTTTGGCTGCACCAATTGGGTGCTAAAGTAATAGGATATTCCAAAGATTATCCTTCAGAACCTACACATTTTCAACTTTTAAATTTAGAAATCACCTCAATTATTGGTGACATCAGAGACCGGAAACACTTACAAGAAGTATTCAATACCTACCAACCCGATATCATTTTTCACTTGGCTGCGCAGGCTTTGGTAAGGTATTCTTATAATGAACCTGTGGAAACATTCGAAACCAATGTAATGGGAACCATCAACATGTACGAATGTGCCCTTCAAACCAAAAGCGTTAAAGCCTTTGTAAACATTACTTCTGACAAAGCTTACGAGAACAAAGAAAGACTTACCGGTTACAAAGAAACTGATCCGATGGGTGGTCACGATCCCTACAGCGCTTCAAAAGGTTGTGCAGAATTGGTGACTTCCTCTTACAGAAATTCATTTTTCCAACATACCGATAAACTTTTAGCGAGTGCAAGAGCAGGAAACGTAATTGGCGGAGGCGATTGGGCATTGGACCGTTTGGTGCCAGATATTTTCAAAGCTACTTCTAAACTAGAAACAGTAACCATAAGAAATATCCATGCGACACGCCCTTGGCAACATGTGCTTGAACCATTGTCTGGATATTTATTACTTGGGCAATTGCTTTTGGAAGGCAATAAAAAAGTAGCCGATGGCTGGAATTTTGGTCCCGACGAAGACGATACCCGTGAAGTAAGCAATGTCATTCAACACATCAAAAAACATTGGGAAGAAGTAAATTTTGAAGTCATTCCCGACAAACAAAATTTACATGAAGCCAACTTATTAAAATTAGATTGCGCCAAAGCTGCCGCCCAAATACAATGGAAACCTGTATGGCATTTTGAAGAAACGATTGCGTACACTACCAATTGGTACAAAGATTATTACAGCAATCCCAACCTCAATATACAGGAAAGAAGTTTAGTCGATTTAAATAAATATATGGCTGACGCAAAAGCCAAAGGATTACACTGGAGCTTAAAATAAGTTATCAGTTTAGAGTTTTCAGTTTAGAGTTTTCAATTGAAAATTCAAATGAAAATTCAAAATTCAACTCAACACTCAACACTCAACACTCAACACTCAAAATGATTGAAGGCGTAATTATACAAACAAAAAAAGTAATCTGTGACGACAGAGGTCGTATCATGCACATCTTGAAAACCTCTGATAGTAATTATACCCAATTTGGGGAAGTATATGTGTCTACGGTATATCCAGGAGTGGTAAAAGGCTGGCATTTACATGATTTGATGACACTAAACTACGTGGTAATAAAAGGCATGATCAAATTTGCTTTGTACGATGCGAGAAAAGACTCTCCTACTTTTGGTCAAACCCAGGACGTTTGTATCGGAGAACACAATTATGTGCAAGTTACTGTTCCTCCTGGGGTTTGGAACGGTTTTATGGGAATTGGTACCGAAGAAGCAATTGTCATCAATAATACTGACATTCCTCATGATCCAACGGAAATTCACCGTTGCGACCCACATGTGAATGATATCCCTTATACATGGGCGGTTAAAGACAGGTAGGTTAGTGTTGAGTGTTGAATGTTTAGTTTTGAATAGGAGTATATTCTTATCAGCATTCACACCTTTTTATA
>CALPQG020000381.1 GCA_943325655.2 Bifidobacterium breve
AATCCTAGTAAATTTGAACGACTTACACGCCTATACATTTAGATTTTAATAATTAATGATTTTTTTATTAAAAAATGCAAAAGATTATGGTACTAGATAATTTGTTGTAGGTAAAGTTGAATAGCTATTATTTTTCAATCTTCGAGAGTGTTGCAAAAGCACCTTCACTAGAATTTGTGTGATATTTTATTTTTTTAAGATACTATATTTCTATTTTTCTTGAATGTTATTTTTATTCAGTATTTAATTATTTATTTGGGCGATTCCGCCGCGGCGGACCGTGCTTTCGCAACTCGCTTTTTTCTTAGTTATCAAGCATTTGTGTTTCATTTTGAATGTACACAACTAAGAAGGCAGCGCTCAGATCCCGAGAAAATCGGAACTCATTCAATCTATCGCAAATGTACTTCATATTCAATTTGTTGATAACTAATTTGTTGTATTTGTTGTTTTCTGATTTCAGTCTCTGCTTACTTTGGTCAGGTTCACAAATTAAAAGGTAAGTTGGTGTAATCAATGTCTTACCTTTTTTGTTTCCCCACATTTTCCCCACAAGTTTTTGTCTATACGATATTGTGCTAACTTAATTTAGGATTATTGATATTCAAAGGAAAAGGCCAGTGAATCCACTAGCCTTTTCTTTGTAAATTTTTTTTGAAGAATTTAATTTTTAAAATATCAATTCATCCAAAGCCAACCAAACGCCATATAAGAAAATAAGTATTCCGATTACTATTACCAGGTTAAACAGCAACCCAAGTGAGTTTATCCACAATGCCGAACCAATAATGGCGATTCCAAGTCCTACCAACATGACCAATACTGCTTTTTTGAGTCCATCATTTCCTCTTGAAGCGTTCATGTCTGCTTTCAAGCTAGTTTTTTGAGCTGGACTCAGCTTTTGGTAAGCTTTATTGATTTTATTGGCAATGACTTTTGAAGCGATTTGTTCTTTAAAAGTGAGCTTCGAATCAGCTTTAGAAGCAACGATTTGAGATGCAATAATTTGTTGGAAATCTTTTTTGCTGACTTCTTGTTTAGCTGCAACCTCTTTGGTGATTTCTATGGGATTGGCCGATGGACTATTCCAAACAATATCACCTCTATTTGAATACGATGACATAGCAGTTTGTTTGTGTGCACATGAGGCCAATACAAGTATCGCGATACCTGTGAATAAAATTCCTGCTTTAGAAATAATTGGGGTTAAAATTTTTTTCATAATGGTTTTGAAGTTTAGCATTATTTTGAACAAAAGTAATAAAAATGTAGACAAAACAAATAAGAACTGCAATTTGGATTATCTTATTTTACATCAAAATTCAGGTACATTTAAGGATAAAGAGTAGTATTTGTTGAATTCATTTTAACAAATCAATTGAAACGCATATAATTATTGAGGCCTATTATTTCAAAATCAGCTTGGGGAGTCAATTTTATTAACCTTTGGCATTTTTACTAGTGATACCAGCTTTAACATTCGTTCCCTTTTCTATTAACCCTGAAGGGATGATTGTTATTGTAAAATAAGCCGCTTTTTCTGTTTTTTAAATCCTTTCAGGGTGCAATATTACCCATGAAGATTCACTCATCTCCATCAAGTTGTTGGAGAAGAACGCCAACAACGGCAATGTTTTCAGTAACAATAAACCTGTGGAGTGATTTACACTCATACCCATCTGTTGTTGGAGAAGAACGCTAACAACGGCAAAAAACAAATAGTTTAGACAGAATTGAACCAGCTTTTAACTTTAAACCATGGATGCACTTATTGGTGTAGAGCAATTTTTGTAGCATGCATTTTAAGACAAACAATGAAAGCGTATTTTTATTACCTTTACAGCAAAAAAAATATGCGTCTTCGTTTTTCTTCCATTGGAATTTCTTCAGAATTTGTTTCCGTGTTAAATGATTTAAAAATCTATGACCTGACGGATATTCAAGCCAAAACAATTCCCGTTTTACTGAAAGAAGACAAAGATTTCATAGGATTGGCCCCCACAGGAACGGGGAAAACACTGGCGTATGCCTTGCCTCTTTTAGAAAAAATTGACGCAAGTAACATGAAACCTCAAGCTTTGATACTTGTTCCTACCAGAGAATTGGCGCAACAAGTAGCAGAAAAAATTGGCCATTTGTGTCAAAGCCTGCCCCATTTAACTTGCGTGACCATACATGGGGGGGCAGGATCTCTCAAGTCTCAAATCAAATCGCTCAAACACGAAGCACAAATAATCGTAGCCACTCCTGGCCGTTTTGTGGATATTTTAAATAGAGGAGAAATAGACATGAAGGAGTTGACCTACATTGTGTTGGATGAAGCCGATGAAATGATGAACTTGAGCTTTAAAGAAGATTTGGATAAAATATTGTCACAGGTAAAACCCGAACGTAAAGTGTGGCTTTTTTCTGCTACGATGCCAAAAGAAGTAGAACTATTGACCAAAAAATATATCCATAAAGACAGGATTGAAGTGCGTTTGAATGCTGAGGATGAACAGAAGAAATTGAAAATTGAACACCATTATTTACTGGTAGAACCAATTCAAAAATTAGATACTTTAATTCATTTTTTGCAGCAACATGAAAATGAAAGAGGAATCATTTTTTGCAGAACCAAAGCTGGTGTGCAAAAAATGGTGAAACATCTTTTGATGAACCGTATGTCTGTAGGTGGTTTGCATGGTGATTTACCTCAGGGGATTCGTGATAAAATCATGGATCAGTTCAGGGCAAAACATACACAGTTCTTAATTGCTACCGACATTGCCGCCAGGGGAATCGATGTAGATGATTTGGCTTTTGTGATGCAATACCAATTGCCTGATACGTCTGAATTTTATACACACCGAAGTGGTAGAACTGGTCGTGCGGGTAAAAAAGGTATGTCATTGACCTTTGTTTTTCCTGAAGAAGAACACAAACTCAGGGCAATGGAAGCGGAATTGGGAATGACATTTCTTGCTTATGAAAAGCCGTCCGATTCAAGTTTAGAAGGAAGTAGTATTTTGCTTTGGTCCAATCGAATTGTGAAAATGAAAGTCAATGAAATTGATCCAGCGATAAGAACCAAGGTGCATCAAAATTTTGCTAAATTATCTAAAGACCAACTCATTGATC
>CALPQG020000382.1 GCA_943325655.2 Bifidobacterium breve
CAGCAATGTAAAATTAGGCGTTATAGATGCTGGCTATGACAATGCCGACAAAGACAGCAACCTCGTCCATCTTTTCAAGAAAAAAAATATCCGATTCACCAAAGATTTTCTTCAACCAAGTCACGATACGGCTTTTTACCAAGCAGTTACCAAAAGTGATTTTCATGGCACGGAAGTTTTACTCAACCTTGCAGGCAATTCAAAAGGAAACAAACCCATACAATTTGGCCTGGCCACCAATGCCCAATACTATTTGGCCAGAACAGAAGACGGGGACCACGAATCCAGGAAAGAAGAAGATTTATGGATAGCTGCGATGGAATGGATGGACAGTTTGGGGGTGAGACTCATTTCTACGTCTTTGGGTTACGCCAGAGATATGGACAATCCTGATGAAAATTACAAAATAGCGGAGATGAATGGAAAAACCAGTGCCATCAGCAAAGCTGCATCGATTGCTGTGAATGAAAAAGGAATATTCTTAGTCGTTGCTGCAGGAAATGAAGGGCACAAATCAGATTGGAAAATCATCACTACCCCTGCCGATGTGGAAGGAGTAGTATCCGTAGGAGCAGCTTATGCCAACTGGCAAAAAGCCGGTTATAGCAGTGTAGGATATGATTCAGTGCCGTTCATAAAACCCAACGTGTCTACATTTTCCCTCACCGGAACGTCCTTTTCAGCTCCGGCAGTAGCGGGATTTGTGGCTTGTATGATGCAAAAAAATCCTCTTTTAAAATCTGACAGTATCAAAACTTTGCTGTACCAGTCTGCCCATTTGTATCCTTATGGAAACAACTATATAGGCTTTGGATTGCCACAAGCGGATATTGCATTGTCACTTTTAAATGGAATTCCTAACCGTAAAAGCTATAAACCCATCAAAATAACAGGTAAAAGCGCAACTTTTAACATTGATCAACCTGACATTCATCCAATCTTAGCTTTTCATAAAAAAGATTACCGAACGGTAATCAATCAAGAGGAACTTAAAACCACCAATTTGAAAACATTCTGGGAAAAAATATTTTTTATCAAAAACAACAAACATATTGTTACTTTAGTACGTCAAAAAGGAATAGCATTTACTACCTTACAAATCGGATTAACAGTGTTTGAATTTGAGTGGTAAAAAAAACAATTATTCATGTATTAAATTCAGAATATTTTGTGATTCATATCATTATTTATTCTTTCTTTTTACACAATCTTTATTCTCAATAAATGCTCATACAGCGCTATAAAAACTAAATTATGGAAACGATATTAGTCCCGACAGATTTTTCATCCGATGCAATCAATGCCGTAAAATATGCGGTACATTTTGCGCAAGAAACAGGAAGAAATATCGTCTTTTTTCATGTTACCCACAAAGACATTCCAACAGCTTTAGCCCATGATGTTTACTTAAAAAAAGTAAAAGAAGATATCGACAGGGCGAGCACAGCATTGCATGCCCATATAGAAAAAATATACGAAAGCAGTCAACTGGTGTACCATCCGAAGAAAGTTACTTTCGATGTAAAATTTGGACATAACGCTCAGGATGAAATCGTTGATGCTGCAGAATCCCATAAAGTAGCCATGATCATTATGGGAACCCATGGAGCGACAGGATTAAAAAAAATATTTTTCGGAAGCAATACGGTAGGTGTATTGAAGAAAGGAAATTGCCCAGTTTTAGCAATACCAGCAAATGCAAAATATACTACAATTGAACATATTGGCTATTCTTCCAATTTGGAAGATTTGGATACTGAAGTAGCTAAAATATTGCCCATTGTAAAGAAATTTAATGCCAGTCTCGATATTTTCAACGTGTATCCAGTTTATCCATCCAACATCAATTATGCGACATTTGATGCCGAAAAAAGAGTGGAAACGCTTAAAGAAAACCATAAATATAAAAAACTCTCTTTGACGCTGATAAACCGTCCTAAAGAAAATGATTTGGAAGGAGGAATGGAAGAATTTATTCACAAATTCAAACCCGATTTAATCATCATGTTTTCTAAAACCAGGGATTGGTTTGAGCGGTTAACAAATCCAAGTGCAACAGAAGATATTGCTTTAAATCCAAAAGTACCATTACTTTCCATTAAGGCATAATTACTAAGCTGTTGAATTTCATTTTGCTCTAAAAAAATTAAAAAAAAGAGGCTCAAACATATATAAGATTATATTTTTTAAATTTATATTTGGGCAAATATTCAAAATTATGAGCGATTTAAAAGACGACCTTGAAATTGGAGATTCGGCACAATATGTAAGTTTTGACGCATTCAAAACATTAGTCGATGCTGGACTTTCCAGGGCTGAAGCAATGGAAAGAGTTGGACTATCAGAAGAAGTAATCAAAGAATTGGAAGAGGAAGAATCAAGCCTTGAAATTCAGGATGAATTCGTTGAAGTGTGGGATAACGGAGATGATTTTGACGACGAATTTGGTGAAGACATAGATGGAGGGGATGATGACTTTGGTGATGATGACTTTGACTCCAACACAGGTGGTGGTTATGACGATTTTGATTAATCTTGTAGCTTTTTAAAATACTAAACAATATATTTGTCTAAATAGCTAATTATTTGCACGAACAAGAAACGGTTACGTTGGTTAACCGTTTCTTTTTTTGTGGTATAAAGGCTGAAACAAATTACAGAAAATTACGCAAAGACATGAGTCAGTTATCATACTATACAGAAGAAGGCTTAAAAAAATTAAAGGATAAACTTCTTTTTTTAACTACAAAAGGCCGCAAAGAAATGTCAAAGCAAATTGCTGAGGCACGAGACAAAGGCGATTTGAGTGAAAATGCAGAATATGACGCAGCCAAAGATGCACAGGGATTATTGGAATTGGAAATTTCTAAACTTCAGGATGTCGTTGCCAACGCAAGGTTGATCAATGAATCTGAAATTGACACGTCTAAAGTTTCCATTTTATCAAAAGTGAAAATCAAAAACAAAGGCAACGGTGCGATGTTGGAGTATATCCTGGTTTCTGAAGAAGAAGCTAATTTAAAAGAAATGAAAATTTCAGTAAAATCGCCCATTGGTAAAGGATTATTAGGCAAAAAAATTGGTGAAGTAGCTGAAGTAACTATTCCGGCAGGAAA
>CALPQG020000383.1 GCA_943325655.2 Bifidobacterium breve
AGTAATTCAGTATTAATTTACAAGATTCATATCTTAGGTTTTGATAATTTACTTAACTAACTGTCATTTGAATTATAAATTAGTAATTATGAATCAATGTCGTTTAGTTAACAAATATTGTTAATTTAAATCCGTGATGGTCCGCTTAATCCGCCATATCTGTGTGCAATTTTGTTTTTATTCTTTGTCAATGAATAAAAATTTAGAACGCTGATGGAGCGGATTGGACAGATTGACGCTGATTTTACCTTAACTAAACGACATTGAATTAAGAATTTATATATATAATAAAAATCAAATTAAACGCTTCAATTCAATGAATAGCCATCACATAGATAAAAAAAGCTTGGCAAATGCTTTTGGTTTATTTGAGACTGGAGCTATTGATAAAATTGATGTTGGTACAACTAAAGGATTACAAGAAATACACCTTTATTTGTTTAAGGGTTTATATGATTTTGCAGGACAAATCAGAATTAATAATATCTCAAAAGGGGGATTTAGGTTTGCAAATGCTTTATACCTCAAGGAGATTCTGGTAATAATTGACCAAATGCCAGAAAATACTTTTGAAGAAATTGTTGCCAAATATGTAGAAATGAATATTGCGCATCCATTTTTGGAAGGCAATGGGAGAACAATGCGGATTTGGTTAGACATGATTCTGAAATCCAACCTGAAAAAAGTGGTGAATTGGCAGTCAGTAGACAAAACACTCTATTTACAAGGCATGGAACGAAGTCCTATTAATGACTTGGAAATTAGAACTTTGCTAGGACAACACCTTACTGATGATATTCATAATAGAGAAATTATATTTAAAGGAATAGAACAATCTTATTATTATGAAGGGTATGAAAGGGAGGATGATTAAGCTTTAATGATATAAAATCAATTTGTAATGATAATTAAAGACGAAATAGCAAAACAAACAATTTATTTTAAATCATTGTGCGAAAATCACCATGTAAGATATCTCTATGCATTTGGGTCTTCAATTACCGATAATTTTGATGAAACCAAAAGTGATATTGATTTATTCGTTGAAATGGATGATAAAGATCCATTAATTAGAGGGGAAAATTTAATTTCGTTATGGGACAAATTTGAGGTTTTTTTTCATCGTAAAGTAGATTTATTAACTTCGTCATCAATTAGAAATCCAATTTTGAAAAAAAATATAGACGCTACTAAGATTCTTATTTATGACGGAAAAAGGGGCCAAATATTTGTCTGATATAATTCAAGCAATTGAATTGATTGATGAGTTTACTCAAGACATTAATAGCTTTAGTAAATATTCATTTGATTTAAAAACACAAAGTGCAGTTGAACGGCAATTAAGTATTGTAGGTGAAGCAGTCAATAAATATGACAATATTGAATCTGATGAAAAGCTTGAAAATGCAAGAAAAATAGTTGGGTTTCGAAATAGACTAATTCATGCTTATGACTCAATAGATGCATCAATAGTTTGGGTAATTATAAAAAATTACCTCCCACCTTTAAAACAAGAAGCTGTAATAAAGTTTAATAGTTACAATTAAATATTGCTTTTCAGTGAATGGTAATACTTAAATAAAGAAATTAAGATATTAAAAAACGAAATACTTTAATGGATATAGATCAATTATCGGAAGCTTTAGAAAATGAAGGCCTAGAAGTAGTTATTGGACTCGAAACACACATCCGATTAAATACCAAAACAAAACTTTTTTGTTCCTGTGCCAATGAAGAAGCTACTTCAGCCAATACTAATATTTGTTCCGTGTGTACAGGACAAATGGGGGTGTTGCCTGCCATCAACAAAGAGGCGATTCGAAAAGCCATTTATTTTGGAAAGGCGGTAAACTCTTCTATGAAAAATGAGGTGATTTGCTGGGATAGAAAGCATTATGAATATCCTGACCAACCTAAAAACTTCCAGTTAACACAATTTCAAAAACCGATCATTCCTGATGGGGAGGTGTTTTGTTACCGTGACAATGGTACCCAATTTTCGGTACAATTAGAACAGGTGCATTTGGAAGAAGATGCGGCCAAATTGATGCACGAGAAAACCCAGACCTTGGTAGATTTTAACAAGTCGGGCGTGCCATTGATTGAGGTGGTGACCAAACCATGCATGCATCACTTGAAAGATGCCTCTACTTATGCGCAATATTTACAACGTATTGTTCAAAACTTAGGCATCTCTGAAGCTAACCTTGAAAAAGGGGAATTTAAGTCTGACGTTTCTGTTTCTTTAAGAAAAAAAGGGACTTCGGATTTGAATGCCAGAACGGAAATCAAAAACCTGAATTCGTTTAAGTTTATTGTTGAAGCTTTAGAAGAAGAAGTAAGCGGACAGTTTGCTTATTACAACGAGCACAACAAATCCTTCAGACCAGACCAAACGACTGTGCTTTGGGACGAGGAATTGAAACGCACCAAGGTGATGCGTAAAAAAGAATTCGCCGCCGATTATCGTTTTGCTTTGGAGCCTGATATTCCATTTATCTCCATCAAAAAAGAAGTAGAAAGCATTTCGGTGGATACCCGTTTGTTGCCATTCTCTATTGAAACCACTTTGATTGAAAGTGGTATTTTGCCACAAGATGCGAAGTTCTTTACGGCCGATGCCGTTCGTTCTAAGGTATTTTTAGGGGTGAATGAACAAATGAATGATCCTGCTTTTGTAGCCAAAGCATTGGCCAACAACTTAAAAGTTGAAGACTATACCAAAGTAAGCACGCAGCAATTGGCGGACATGTTTACTTTATACAAAGCAGAAAAAATAACGGTTATTTTGTTACAGCAAGCGTTAAAACAAGTGATTGAATCGTCTGATTTTGATTACAATAGTTTCTTTAATGAAAACTCTATTTCTGATGAGACGATACAATCGGCGATTGATAAAGCGATTGCAGAAAATGCAGAAGTAGCAGCTGAAATCAAGGCGGGTAACCAAGGAAAAGCAGGTGTGTTGGTTGGTAAAATTACCAAGGAATTAGGAAAAGGTGCTAACGGTAAAGTGATTCGTGAGCTGATTATTGCACAATTAGCTGCGGCTGATATGGCTGATAAATTATCAAATGATTCAAAAACTGTTAAAGTTAAATCTGATGGA
>CALPQG020000384.1 GCA_943325655.2 Bifidobacterium breve
AAAATTAGACAGTCCAATACGTGCTCAATTGATAGATTTAATTGAAGGGAGTAATATTTGCCTAAATCTCGATAGTTTTACCGAAGGTATAGAATTGACCAAAGGTGCCATTCAGCAGCACCTCTATTTTTTAGAAAAAGTAGGAATTATAGCACATTTTAAAATTGGGAAAAATTACTATTACTATTTGAAAGATAGGATTACTACCGAAGAAACCAAGCTCGAAATGATTACCAATACCATCCGTTATTATGGCTTAAATAAATAGCCTGTACATTTTATTTTTTATTATTTATCGTATATTTGCGATATAAATAATATGTGATGGCATTGAATAAATCTCAAGAATTTAAGGAAGAGGACAAGCAATTTGCCATTTGGGCAAAAGCGTTGGGACATCCTGCACGCGTTGCCATACTGAATTTGCTCATTCAAAAACAATCCTGTATCTGTGGTGACTTGGTTGCTGAGCTTCCTTTGTCTCAATCTACTGTTTCACAGCATTTAAAAGAACTGAAGGTTGCCGGATTAATTACGGGCACAATAGATGGTCCAAAGGTTTGTTATTGTATTGATGTAGCAACATTGAAAAACTTTTCCAGTATGTTGAACAGTTTGTCATCAGGTTGCCAAAGTCAGAATAATTGTTGTTAAACCAAACTAAACTATACCAAAATGAAATTATCAGCAGTAAAAGAAGCACTAAATAAAGTGGAGGCTGTAAATTTTGAACTTCAAAACGGACAGCCTGTACCCAATCATTTTCATGTTACCGAAGTCGGTATCATTACCAAGCATTTTATTGATTGTGGAGGAGTGGTCAGAAATGAAAAAGTAGCCAATTTTCAATTGTGGGAAGCGGGCGATGTTGACCATAGGTTATCACCACAAAAATTAGCCGGAATTATTTCGCTTTCCGAAAAAACATTGGGCATCGAAGACCTGGAGGTTGAAGTCGAATACCAGTCCGAAACGATAGGGAAGTATGATTTGGCTTTTAATGGAACAAATTTTATTTTAATCAATAAAAAAACAAATTGCCTGGCGCAGGATAAATGTGGTATTCCTGAAGCAAAATTGGAGAAACCAAGAATCAGAATCAGTCAAATAAACAACGAGCCAACCTGCACGCCCGGTGGAGGATGTTGTTAGGTTTGAAAAATTCAAAACCACTCATCATTCAACACTCAAAACTTGACACTAAAAAGATGTTTCCACAAATTAAAGCTTTTGTTGAAAATGCCATCAACGACTTTGATGCCATTCCACAAGAAAGAAAAAACGTATTGAAAAAGTTGAGCCAGTTTGTACAATCAAAAGTGGATGCCAACGAAAAAATTGCATTGGTTTATATCTGTACCCACAATTCTAGGCGCAGTCATTTTGGACAAATTTGGGCCAAAGTTGCCGCTTACCATTATGGGTTCAGCCATATTGAAACCTATTCAGGAGGAACTGAAGCCACCGCATTTAATCCCAATGCAATTGCGTCGATTGGTAGCACTGGTTTCCAAATTACTGCAACCGGAGATGATAAAAATCCGCATTACCATGTAGTGTTTGACGAAAACGGAGCTGAAGTACTTTGCTTTTCCAAACGCTATGATGATGATACCAATCCCAAAACGAATTTTGCAGCAGTAATGACCTGTACCGATGCCGATGGAAATTGCCCGGTAATTTTAGGCGCTAGTTTGAGGGTTTCAACACCTTACGTTGACCCCAAAAAAGCAGATGGAACTCCTGAACAAGAAGCTACTTACGATGCACGTTCTAAGCAAATTGCGACAGAATGTTTGTTTGTGTTTTCTTTAATTGTATAAAGTATTTTGGTTATAAAATCAATATGAGAGTTGTATTTATAGTTGCTTTGCTTTTGTGTTTCCGGAGTGTAAATGCTCAAAATCAAAACAATTTTGGTGTATTCCCAGTGTATTCTCAAACAGGGAAATTGACAGAAAAAATTTATTACAACCTGTTCCTTTTCTCTGCAATTGATTTGAATAAATCAGGTCAAGATTGGTTTTTGTGGTACAATGAAAATACGCTTGGGTACAAAATTTCAGAAAGGATTTCGGTAGCTGGAAGTTATACTTATCAGCGATCGAATGTACTCCAAACCTATGCTACCAATGAACACCGACTTTGGCAGCAAATTCAATTCGAATTGCCACTAAATAAAAAGTTAATCTTGAATCAACGTGTTCGTTTTGATGAAAGATTTATTCAGGACCATGTTGCTAATATGTATCCTTTGTCACATCGTTTGAGGTATTTGATTGGTGCCAAATACACAATCAATGAAAAGTATTTTGTCAGTACTTACAATGAATTGTTCTTCAAAACAAGTACGCCAAGAAGTACGGTTTATGGAGAAAATTGGGCTTTTATAGGTTTAGGTGTTAAAACTAGCGAAAATACATCCTTAGAAATAGGTCCAACTTATATTACCTGGGTAACGAATGATGCCTTGGACAGGTTAAATTTGTGGTACCTTCAGGTGCAATTCAATACAACTATTAACCTCTTTAAAATACAATAAGATGTTAAAAAAAGGATTAGCAGAAGCGTTGGGTACATTTTTATTGGTGTTTTGTGGCACGGGAGCTTGCACAATCAATGAAGTCACGAATGGAGCTGTTTCGCATGTTGGTATTGCCATCACTTTTGGTTTGGTGGTTACGGCATTGATTTATGCTTTGGGTAATATTTCAGGGGCTAATTTAAATCCTGCAGTAAGTATTGCTCTTTGGCTCGGTCAAAAAATAGATACCATAACCATGATTGCGTATGTTACCGCTCAGGTTACAGGTGCAATATTGGCGAGTACCTTGTTGCATTTTTTGTTTCCAACAGCTACTGGTTTAGGAGCTACCTTGCCAGCCGGATCACACATGCAATCTTTTATACTTGAATTCATTTTAACTTTCATCTTGATGTTTGTCATTGTGCGGGTGGCTTTGCAAGAAGTTAAATACCAGCATTTAGCAGGGATAATTATTGGTTTGGTAGTGCTTTTTGAGGCCATGTTTGCGGGGCCAATTTGTGGTGCTTCAATGAATCCTGCGAGATCAATTGGTCC
>CALPQG020000385.1 GCA_943325655.2 Bifidobacterium breve
GTCTTTGTCGGCATTGTCATACCCGGCATCTATAACGCCTAATTTTACATTGCTGCCATCAAGTTCGGCAGCTACAAAACTTTCGGCCTGCATCATGTCTATGGAGGTGGCATATTTTTTTGCAGGTTTGTGAGGCGTTTCAGAAGCAGGTTTTAGGTTGCTTTTTATGAGCTGAACCTTGCTTACAAATGACAAAGATTTTGCCTGCTGTAATTGTGTTTCGTTTAATATGGCTGATACCGCATTGAGCCATTTTGATTTGACGATTATGCTTGTTCCTAATTTTTCTATTTGATGAATAAACTGATTATTCACAGGAAAGTCTGTCCATTGCCTGGTGGAAAATTGAAAAGTGATTCGGTTAGCAATGCCATCAGGACTTAATAATGGGGTACAAATTTTACTGGTATCTCCTTTGTCTTTGAAATAAATCCAGTACTTGTTGCTGGCTTGGGACACGAACACTATACTTAAAAAGCAGCTTAGAAATATAAGTTGTTTTATCATTTTGTAGCGAATGAAATTGATTAGCCCACAAACCGTTTAATGGGGTAAGTTTGATGTGGTAATTTATTAAAAAATATTTTAAATATTACTATAATTAACAATCGTGAATGATTAAAAATACAATTGATATGCTTATTTCATTTCCGCCAACAAAGACATTACTTTTTCAACTTTCTTTTTGATCACATAATTGTCTGCGCCGAAATTATTGAAGCTAAGGGTAAAACAAAGCAATTCACCAGCAGCATTTTTGACATAACCCGCATAACTTGATACGCGCATCATGTTGCCACTTTTGGCGCAGAGGTTGTTTTCGGCCGCTGTTCCTTTGCAAAATCCTGACAATGTTCCAGAAACTCCGGCTATCGGTAATGATGCTTTGAAGGCATTGTAATATTTGGCGGCAGAAGTTATTTTTAAAATGTCGGTCATTTGATTGGCTGTAAAAGTGCTCATGGATGAAAGTCCGCAGCCATCAGCCATAAAGAATCCAGGCATACTCAAACCCTTTGATTTCCAGTAAGTTTCTACCGCACTTATTCCGTCTATGGTTGTTCCTTTTCCTGTTGATTTGTACCCAATCATTTTTAGAATTGCTTCTGCATACATGTTGATGCTCAGCTGGTTGGTTAAAAGTATGATGTCTTTTAACATCGGGGAATTGTGGGTGTAAATCAATTTTCGTTCTGTTGGTAAAGCTTTGGATTGTATGCTCATCTGACGGCTCGTGATTGCAGCTCCAGCTACTGAAATTCCCGCAGCAACCATGATGCCTTTGAGGTAATGTGCTGTTAAAAATGAAGGGTCAGGAATGGCTCCTTTCACAAAGAAATTGATGTCTCCGGAAGGGATGGTGCCTTTTAAAAATTTGTCATTGCAATAGGGTTGTCCATAGATATAACAGTTGTCTCCGCTTCCTTTGGCATCCACAGTGACGAAGTTATTGAATTGTAAATCAGGAATAATGGGATCTGTTTTTAGTACTTCTGCTGCTGACCCAATTTGGGTGTTTTTTTTGAAATAGAGGCGGTACAAGTTTTCGTTGATGTTGATTCCATAAACGCCAGCGCCATAATAATTGCCAATGTCCATCCACATCCAGCTGTCGGGAATGTTGTTTTCTTCGAAAATTTCTTGGTCAGCAATGATGCTTCCCGTAATCTTTTTGATTTTGAGTGCCTTGATTTTTTCTACCCAAAGTTTCAGCAATTCATCCATTTCAGGAAAACCTTTGTACCGATCCGAACCTAAAGTTGGGTCGCCGCCTCCATGAATAATGATGTCGCCATTTAATGTGCCTGAGGCATCTATTTTTCCGGTGTATTCAATGCTGGTTTTAAAGGTGAAATCTTCTCCTAAAATTGCCAAAGCTGTAGAGGTGGTAATCAGTTTGGTATTGGAGGCAACACTCATCGATTTTCCTCCATTGACATCTAACAATGTATTTCCTGAAGCTATTGATTTTAACGAAAACCCAATTTGTGCATATTGAAAATTGGGGTCTGTGCTTAATTTTTTGAGGTAGTCTTTTACGGTTTGAATGCTAACTGTTTTTGTTTCTGTTACAGGCAGTTTCTCAGTTTGTTGTGCAATAGCATGGGCTGCAAAAAATCCCAAAGCCACTATTGTACAAGATACATGCTTTAATATGCTATCAAAAAAACAACGATGTGTGTACATAAAACGTCTTTTTTGAGTTTTGAATGTTTAGTTTTGAGTGTGGAGTAAAATTTTTATACTAATTACTAATCACTCAAAACTCAACACTCAACACTATTTTTTGTTTCTTGCTTCAAGTACTTCTATTACTTCATCCAATTCGTAACCTTTGGCTTCAAGTAAAATCAGGTAGTGGTAAAGTAAATCCGCTGCTTCTCCCATGAATAAATCTTTGTTGTCGTCTTTGGCTTCAATTACAATTTCAACGGCTTCTTCACCTACTTTTTGGGCAATTTTATTGATGCCTTTTTTAAACAATGAAGTGGTGTAAGATTTGTCGTCGGGATTTAATTTCCTGTCTTTGATGACCGTTCTTAAATGGTCTATGAAAAGCGTTTTACTTCCTTGATTACTTTCATTGAAACAAGTGTCAGCTCCAGTATGGCAAGTTGGTCCTACGGGGTCAACTTTGAATAAAATAGTGTCGTTGTCACAGTCAATGAAATGTTCTTTTACATTTAAAAAATGATTTGACGTTTCCCCTTTGGTCCATAAACGACCTTTGGTACGGCTAAAGAAAGTAACTTTTCCTTCCTGAAGGGTTTTATCAAATGCTTCCTGATTCATAAAACCCACCATCAATACCTTGTTGGTGATATAATCTTGAATTACTGCTGGCACCAAGCCGCCTTGTTTGTCGAAATCTATGTTCATAAATGAGCTGTAAAGTCCAAAGGTAAAAAGATAATTTTAGTTTAATGCTTTCTTCTAAATTTAATGCTACTTTTTTTTACCGTATCAAGTATTATATTTGTAAAACTATATATTAATTTATCTCATCCAATGAGTATAATCAAACCAATCCCTCTTTATATAATTCTCTTTTTTAGTATTATTACCA
>CALPQG020000386.1 GCA_943325655.2 Bifidobacterium breve
ACTTTCCTTTAAGGCAACACTTAAAAATAATGTAGTTGAACTACATTGGCAAACTGCAACAGAAATAAACAACGACTATTTTGTCATAGAACGTTCCGTTGATGGAAAAGTATGGGGATCGATTGATACCATAAAAGGGGCAGGCAATTCAAGTAATGTATTGAATTATGCAAACAATGATGATCATCCACTATCAGGCACGTCGTATTACCGGTTAAAACAAGTTGATTTCGACAAAAACTTTAGCTATTCTGACATCGCGGTGGTGAATTTTGAAGGATTTAAAATCATAGATTTATTTCCTAACCCATCAGAGGGAAACTTTAATCTTGTCATGAAATCGTCAATAGAAGCCTCCATTGATTTAACCATTTATAATGCCATTGGGCAAATGATTAAAACCCAAGCAATGCAAATTACCAAAGGCGCAAACACATTGCATGTTCAATTTGAAGCCGCAAATGGCAAGTACCTCATTACGGTAAAATCAACCGATGGCGCCTACTACGATTATACGGTGATTTTAAATAAGTAAAGTATTAAGTATTAGGTATTAAGTCTTAGGTATTAAGTATTAAGTATTAGGTTATAGGTTATAGCTGAATACCGTGGCTTCACACTTTCACAATAAGGATTACTACCCTACTTTAATATCCAAATACATCATAAAATTGATTTTCAAACTGCATTTTATCATTCAGATATTCAAGAGTTTTAAATAAATGGTTTTTGTGAATTTTAAAATCTTCTTGCACAAAGATGGAGTCGTTTATTAGCTCAGTTTCTTCTTTAACTAATTCCGATTGAAGTAACATTTCTTCTTCAAATTGTTTTTTCGTATAGCGACTGTAATCAAATATTGGCTGGAATCGAGGGTGATGATAAAAGCTATATTTTTGTACTTCAAGTTCGTTTACTTGTTCTCTTAATACTTCAATGTATACGCGTAATTTTTCGGCACTTAGTGCTGCATTTTGCTCCTTATAAATCCATTGCATTTCTAATTGCAACAAAGTGGTTAAATCTTTATTGTCATAAGCTATTGTAACTTTCTTCATCAACTCTTCTTTTTCTAGTTTTAGGTCGATATCTGTTTCAAGATCAGGGTGTAATGTTTTAGCTAATGCGAGATAAATACTTCTAATACTTTTGTTTTTGAGCTCGTCTTTTTGCTTTTGAAGTTCTTCCCGCTTTAACTCAGCTTTGGTTTTATTTTTAGGTTTAGATTGATTTTTGTATTTATTTTTCTCGAAATCACGATCATTTAAACCATTTTCTCCATATTTTTCATAAATCGCTTCTTGAATCATATTTTGCATTTTTGCATAGTTTTCAGGAGATGTGTCTGCAAAATCAAATGCCGACAAGTCAATTTCAATACCCAATTCATCTTTTAATTGCTCTTCAAGCATACTTTTTGCATCAGAAATATCCTCTTGAAGTTCTTCGTCATAACTAGTATTATTATAAAAATTGTATATTGCTTTTAATTCATCATCTATGTCTTGTTCTTTAGCAATGTCGCCCATGAAATGGGCAATACATTTTTCGATTTCTGTTTTTTGTTTTTTGTTTAATTTTTCAACTTGAGTAAGCTTAAAAATAAATTTAACAAACTTTGATTTTGATTCTATATTTTCTATTTCAACTAAAGGCAATGTTTTATGATAAATATCTAATTTATATTCAGACTCTGTTTCAATTTTTTGAAGTTGTTTTCTGAGTGTTTCTATTTTTTTAGATAAAGTATTGAAGGTGATTTGGTCTTTTGACAAAATAGTTTTTGACTTATTTTTAATTAAAAAAACTTCTGTTTGGTTTGTTGAGATGTTTTTTTTTGCCATGATTAAAATGTTTAATTTACTGTTTTGTATTTATAAAGAGTATACTTGTACAATAATATGAAATTTTCAGCAATTTTTATAAAATCTGCAACTTGATTAAAGGCAACAATATATTTAATGTAGGTTGATTGAGTCAGGTATTGAGGTATTATTTGAGCTCATTGTTGGTGTTTATCTTTTGTTGCTGTAACCTTGAGTCATAACTTTTTGTTGAATCTAATTTCTCAGCATTTGTTAGAAAAAATTTTGTACTCACCCAAGATTGTATCATCTCAACCTTGTCATTACTGTTTGAAAGCTGTTGATTAAGAGCAGGCATAAATACTTTCTTTTTCACTCTACAACACGCTATTCCCCAGTGTTTTTATTTCGTCTCCACACACAGTAAATCATCTAGAGCCATAATTTAAACACCAAAAAAATCTCAAAAAATAATTATTCCATATGTATCGAGTTAAAAATTAAGAAAATAGTTTATCTATTGCTAATCCTTAAAAGTTCGGGTAATTCTTTAATCTAATCTTTGATAAAAACACTTTTGTACAAAAAAGGAAACCACCCTCTTATTTGTACCTCGAATTTTGAGGTACAAATAAGGGTACAAATATTGTAAAAGGGCTATAAAATTGAATCTTTAAAAAATTTAAGTCTTTTATTTTGAGTTTTAAAATTATGATTTATGGTTGATTTTTAGGCGAATCATTTTCACTATATAAAAACCTACTGTATATTTTGTCCAGGAAATCCTCATGCGTAACCTCTCCTAAATGATGCATATCCACGGCCAGGAAATCTCCGGTAACTTGGGTTATGAATAATAATTAAAATGTCGGCAGTATCAACTATGAATTTAGAGAATTGTCCACCACCATGCGAAATCAATAAAAACGCAACTCAATGAGCAATTAGGTATTACATCACTTTCCAATGTCCACCTTTATCGCTTCCTATACGCTCTAATTTATCATCTTTTTTCAAAAGAACAATATTCTTTTTATTCGCGCTTATTGATAAACTAAGTAGGGTCTGCTAATTCTTGAATTGTAACATTTGAATTGTCCTTAATCACATCGAATATTATCTCCGTACTTTTAAATTCAATAGCATTAAAAGTGACCATTAATCCACCAAAATCAGTAGAAAACTGAGGTACTGAACGGTTCATTTTTTTGCATTCAGCTACAATCTTGGAAATACCGACATTTATTTGCCAATG
>CALPQG020000387.1 GCA_943325655.2 Bifidobacterium breve
ATTTCATCGACCAAGATCCTAGTCCGGGTAAAGGCATCGCCATAGTAGGTGCCGAAGGAGACAGCATCAACCTCAACAACTTTGAAATCCCTACCAATGGCTTAGACCTTGGAAGCCATACTTTAGGCATCAGGGTAAAAGACAGTCTAGGCTTTTGGAGTCCTAATTATTGCACCCCATTCAGCATTTTGGCAGGGACAAGTTCCAATACGGGTGCCAACAAAACTAAAATTGTGAAAGTCGAATATTTCATCGACCAAGATCCTAGTCCGGGTAAAGGCATCGCCATAGTAGGTGCCGAAGGAGACAGCATCAACCTCAACAACTTTGAAATCCCTACCAATGGCTTAGGTCTTGGTAGTCATACCTTGGGTATTCGAGTAAGAGATAGTCTAGGCTTTTGGAGTCCTAATTATTGTACCCCATTTAGTATTATCAAGCAAGTAAATGACAGTATCACCGCCAATACCAAACTGGTTGGTGGCGAATACTTTTTCGGCATACAAGATCCTGGCATAGGCAATGGTATCGCCTTAAAAAACTTACCCGCCAAAGACAGTGTTTGGGATTTAAGTAATATCAACATTCCTTTAACCGATACCATTGGCATTGGAAGTCATTATGTAACCATTCGTTTTTTACAAAATGATGGCTTATGGTCGGCTAATAACACCATCGCTTATGATGTTTGTTTGTCGGTACCCATTACACCTACAGCCATAGGTGGGGTGGTATGTGGCGGCACGGGCACAGCAACAGTGGTTGCAAAAGGAGCCATTACAAAACAATATAATTGGTATGCCAATTCGTTTGGTGGCACAGCCCTCAAAACCTCCTCGATAGACGACAGCACCTTTACAACGCCAACACTGACCAACACGACAACGTATTGGGTAGCGCAAAAAGCGGCAAATTGCAATAGTCCAAGAAGCAAAGTAACCGTAACGGTATTTGATGCCTTGCCAACACCCAATGCCAAAAATGTAAACAGGTGTGGCAATGGCCCCATGTTGCTTTCAGCTACTGCAGCGGCAGAAGGAACCACTTACCGATGGTACGAAACCGATACCAGTACCCAATGGTTAGCAGAAGGATTGACCTACTTGACCGACAGCATCACGGCATCCAGAACCTATACCGTATCCACCATTTCTAAAGGAGGAGAATGCGAAAGTCCAGTAAAGAAAACATTGGTTGCCCAAATTAAAGCTTGTGTTCCTCAAGTAATTACATTCAAACCCATTCCTGATTTGATTTATGGCTTTGATAATTTCTATGTATTAAACAATACCACCGACCAAAACCTAAAAGTGAAATACCACATTGTGTCGGGTCCGGCAAACCTCAGCCATGATACCTTGTACCCTTTTGGGATAGGCAAAGTGACGATTTATGCCTACCAAGAAGGCGATAGCAATACCATCGCCGCGGCAGCAGTGGTGATACAAAGCTTTAGGGTATTGGCAGGAAGCACCAGTTTAATCGTTGAAATTCCGAACCCTGTTTGTACCGGGGCAGAATTAAAGTTTTTGTCTACCGCAGTGAAAGATGGCAAATATGAATGGTTTGGCCCAAACGACTTCTCTTCTACCCTGCAAAGTCCAAGCATTTACAATGTCGCCTTGTCCGATTCCGGCTTATACAGGGTAAATGTCATTACCCCTTCCGATACCTTGTTTACAACCGTAAGGGTTAAAGTAGCGCAAAGTCCAAACAAAATTAGTCTTTATGCCCAACAGCAATCCTTGTGCGCCAAGTCTTATACCTTGTTTACTTTAGGCGACAGCATTAAAACTTACCAATGGTTTTACAATGCCAAGAAATTGGTAGCGGATATTGATTCAGTACTCACACCTACCCTCTCTGGCGTATACTCTGTACTTGGAAGTAATAATGCAGGTTGTGGCATCAGTTCATCACCCTTGTATGTGAATGTAGATCCTGATTCATTGCCATCCATTTACAAACTTAAAAATCCGGGCAGGTTAAAAGGAACTGCCGCAGAAAGCTACCAATGGTATGTCGATAACTATTACATTGCAAACAGCAACAAGCAAGAATTGCCTTTGTATGTGAATGGAAATTATAAATTAAAAACCATTGATAAACAAGGCTGTGAACATTTCAGTGTTTCTTTTGCTGTGAATGATGATAATTTAAGTGAATTGAAGAAGGAGAAGGTCGATGGCAACACGGTTACCTTCGATTACTTGGCCGAAACCATGGCCGTGCTTTCTCCTAACCCTAGCCAAGAGGAATTACACATCCATTGGGAAATAGCCAAAAAAGGAACGGTAAGCATCGCCTTGTACAATGCCATCGGACAAGAGGTAAAACAAATCAGCACCTCTAAAACAACAACAGATTTTGCGTACACGCTTTCCTTGCGGGATTTACCAAGTGGGATTTACCAATTTAAAATGACTGTTGGAGATAAAAGGTATCAACAGACTATCGTTAAAGAATAATTGATTTGGTTTTAGCCAATAGCAAGTGTCATGTATAATGCAAGTAAAAAAAAATTACATTCAAACAATTAATACCATTTATTTATGAAAAAACAAATCATCTCTTTCTCTATTCTGCTCATGGCAGTAATGACGGCGAATGCCAAATTTATACTTGTCAACAACAATGCTGGTGCCATAGAAAAATTTCAAACAGCCCAAACAGCCTACGATTCCTGTGAAATAGGCGATACCATTTACTTAGCTCCTAGTCCAACAAACTATGGTAATATTTTAATTAAAAAACGCATTGTTTTATTAGGCGTTGGCTTAAAAGATAAAAGTGGGAAAGTATTAACAATTTTTTCAAAACTAAATGGATTCATAGTTGATACATCGGGGAATTCCGTTAAAACTTCAGGAACAATTATTTCAGGTTTGAGAATTGAAGGTTGGGGTGGTGGTGGTGGTCGCAATAACATTCAAAATGTTAAAAACATTTATGTATTTAATAATTATTTTAATGAAGGTTTGACTATTTCTGATGGAAATTCTTTTGTTTTTGACAATATTATAAATGGTCAAAATAACACCTATTTAGGAAATAATG
>CALPQG020000388.1 GCA_943325655.2 Bifidobacterium breve
ATCGATTGGGATTAAATGCCATTAAATCTGAGTTGGAAGATTTGTATTTGAAGTATTCTAATCCTTCAGTGTACAAATCCATTCTTCATAAAATGCAGCAATCTAAAATTGCGCGCGAAAAGTTTATCAAGGATTTTATTGCTCCGGTTGAATTGGAACTTCAAAAATCTGGACTTGATTTCACCATCAAAGGCCGAATGAAATCCATTTATTCTATTTGGAATAAAATGAAAGCTCAGAATATTCCTTTTGAAGAAGTGTATGATTTGTTTGCGATTCGTATCATTCTCAATACCCCTTTTGAAAACGAAAAGAGTGCCTGCTGGCAAGCGTATTCCATCGTTACAGATTATTACAGGCCAAACCCTGACCGATTAAGAGATTGGATCAGTACTCCTCGTTCCAATGGATATGAGTCTTTGCACTCCACGGTGATGAGTTCTACCGGACAATGGGTAGAAGTGCAAGTGCGTACCAAACGAATGGATGAAATTGCTGAAAAGGGATATGCAGCACATTGGAAATACAAAGAGCAGGAAGGTGTTGCCGTAAATACTGAAAGCGGTTTGGAACAATGGATTGGGACAGTGAGGGAAATGCTTGAAAAACCCGATGCTTCAGCCATCGATTTTTTAGAAGACTTCAGAGGGAATTTATTCAATGAAGAAGTTTACTTTTTTACGCCCAAAGGAGATTTGAAAATTTTGCCTAATGGTGCTTCTGTACTGGATTTTGCTTTTGAAATTCACAGTCAGATCGGAAGTACCTGCATCGGCGCGAAAGTAAACCACAAAATTGTACCGCTGAGCTACCTGTTGAAAAATGGTGATCAGGTGGAAATTCTTACTTCATCCAAACAAAAACCTAACGAAGAATGGCTGAAATTTGCCTTCTGTACCAAGTCGAAGGGTAAAATTAAAGACTTCCTGAAAAACAACAGGCGTCAAATCGCCATTGAAGGGAAAGAAATGTTAATAGTGATGCTCGATAAACTGAGCGTTGTCATAACTCCTGAAATTGAATTGAGGCTGCTGACTTATTTCAACGACCAGGCACTGGTGGATTTGTATGTGAAAATTGCCCGAAAACAAATTGTAGAAACTGAAGTGGTAAGGTTTAAAACCGAATATTTACAACTTTTAGAGCAACGCAACAATACCATTATTGACGCCAAAACATTCAAAGAAGAGCTTAAAAAAATCCGTGGTGTTGGTAGTGACACCCTGGTGATTGGAGATGATTTGGATAAGATAGATTATTCTTTATCAACTTGTTGTAAGCCTATTCCTGGGGATGATGTGGTAGGTTTTGTTACCTTGGCAGAAGGAATTAAGATTCACAGAACCATTTGTCCGAATGCGATTGCTTCGATGTCAAACTACGGCACAAGAATTATCAAAGCCAAGTGGACGGCACAATCACAATTGTCATTTTTGGCGGGTATTAAATTGGAGGGCTCTGACCGAAAAGGATTGATGAGCGATATTGTACATATCATTTCTGATGAACTGAATTTAAACATCAGGTCTATTAAAATGAATTCTGAGGAAGGGACTTTTGCTGGTGATATTATGGTATATGTGCACGATACCGATGCTCTTGAATTGTTGATTAACAAGCTAAATGCTATTCAGGGGGTGAATAAAGTTGCTCGGTACGACAACTATTAAGCAACTAAATTTGCCATGTGATAAGGAATAGAATTGATTGATAGTGATTATGAAAAAAATAGCTGAATTTGTATTTTTAGTGATGGTGATGAGCGGTTGTCTTTCCATGGTTACTACCGTAATTGCCCAAACTGATTCAACAGCTAAAATTACTTTTTCAGGATACCTGGAAACCTATTACAGTTATGATTTTGGGAATCCTTCTACCCATCAAAGACCTCCTTTTTTTTATAGCTTTAACCGTCACAACGAAACAAACTTAAACCTGGGATTTGTGAAAGCCAATTACAGCAGTTTAAATGTGAGGGCCAACCTGGCTTTGATGGGAGGTACTTATGCACAATACAATTTGGCTTCAGAACAAGATTTGCTGAGCAATATATTTGAAGCCAATGCTGGATTTAAAATTTTGACTGCTAAAAATTTGTGGTTTGACGCAGGAATTTTGCCTTCTCATATTGGTTTTGAAAGTGCCATTGGTAAAGATTGCTGGAACTTGACAAGAAGTATTTTAGCGGACAATTCGCCTTATTATGAGGCTGGAGCCAAAGTAGGGTATACTTCTTCGAATGAAAAACTATACCTGGCATTTTTGTATTTGAATGGCTGGCAAAAAATACAAAAGTTGAAAGGAAATCAAACGCCTGCTTTTGGATTTCAGATCACCCACAAACCCAACGCCAAAGTGGTATTGAATTATAGCAATTACATTGGAAATGAACAGCCCGACAGCAATAAATTGTGGCGGAATTTTCATAATTTATATGCACAATTTCAATTTACGGATAAACTCGGTTTAATCACGGGCTTTGACATTGGTGCCCAGCAAAAAACAAAAGGAGGAACTAATTACAGTATTTGGTATTCTCCAGTATTGATTGCCAGGTATTGTATCCATGATAAATTTAGGGTTGCAGTCAGGGCGGAATATTACAGTGATAATGATGGGGTGATCATTCCTTCATCGGTTCCTAACGGTTTTCAAACTTTTGGCTACTCCTTAAACCTTGATTATTTACCTGCACAAAATATCATGTTTAGGGTTGAAGGAAGGGGATTGAATAGTAAAGACAATATTTTTACATCAAAAGATCACTCCAGCGCTTCCAATTATTTTATGACGACTTCTTTGGCAATTTCGTTTTAGTGAATATGCTTATCGTGATTCCTAAAATTAGAACTTTGGTGCAGGGCAAACGCCTTAAAATATAAAGTAGCTCAAAAGCCTCACCCCAACCCTCTCCAAAGGAGAGGGAGCTAGCTGTCCATTAATCATAAATTGATGATTCATTCAAAGAAAACCTACTCGTTTTAAAAAAATAATGCTGATTTCATCGGGATTTAAAGCCCTTC
>CALPQG020000389.1 GCA_943325655.2 Bifidobacterium breve
AAATATTAATCACAAAAACAATTTAAATGCATGGTAATCATGTGGTTAATTTGGTGTTTATTTTCGATTATTTTAATGCGTTTGCCCTGTCTGGGAATCGCCCTAAAAATCCTATACATCAATTTTTTGGCGCATGCTATTTTATTGAACCCTAAAAAAATATAAAAAAACTATCCTTTAGATGGATACTTTTGATATTCTCCAATGACATTAACCCACCAAAAATCATCTAGAGCCCCAAACCAACAATTTTTTCCCTGCTTTAAATGATTGATTTTCTTTCATGATAAAGTGTAAGATGCTCCAGCTGATTTTTGTCGGTAGAGATGGTATCAGTATTGCAACAATCGCTTTGCTAGCATTGGTATACCATTTTAGTGCTATGCTTTTAATTTCTTGACTATCATTTTGATACAGTATTGTATGCATTCTTGAACCCGAAAAAATCGGGACACAACCTGTCAACCATAACCATTACCCTCAACTCTTTACCACTACCCTCAGTACTGTACTTAGAGACAGCTTTGTTTGAAGATTACCAGATGAATTAGAAATTCTTGTATTGAAATGGTCGGCTGCATGTTTCAATTCAAATTACCGTTTAATATTTTGTTGAAATCCTTTTAAGTTCATCAGTTCATTTAATTGATTTAAGTCATGTAAACAACTGTGGTAAATTGCTTTATTATTTTTTTGGATCTCCTGCCACGCCATAAAATCTACTTGGGTAATGATTTGGTTTGTGCCTAATTCAGGATCAAAACCTGTTTTGAGTTTGCCCGCAGTAATGGTCACTTTAAAAAATAGTTCTACCGCATGCAGCGGCGCTTCCAAATATTCATTCACAAATAACAATTCACCCACTATTATTTCAAGGCCCGTTTCTTCTAGAAATTCCCTTTTCAAGGTTTCATGCGCTGTTTCTCCAAATTGCATTCCTCCACCTGGTGGTGCCCAAAGTATACCTTCTTGGTTTAAGGCATGGTGTTTTACCAACAAGATGGTATCGTCAATAATGCAAATGCCACTGATCCTCAACCTCAATTGGTTTCCGAAAGTGTTGGTGATTGCTGTATGAATATCGTTTGTCATTTATTTGTTTACCGCTGATTATAAATGCTAAATTGCATAAATATTCTTAATTTTACACTGTACCACTTGCCAAAGAAAATCCTGGCTAAAACGCTACTCCATGCAAATCGTTGATCATTTATTAAAAAACTTTTCATTTGAACCGACACAGGGGCAGCAAAAGTTTTTTGTAAAATTTCAGGACTTTTTTTTGGAGAATGGCTATACGCACAATACCATGCTTTTGAGAGGATACGCAGGTACCGGTAAAACAACTTGCGTGAGTACGGTGGTCAAAACGGCTCAACATTTTGGCTACAAAACGGTATTGCTCGCACCTACCGGAAGGGCAGCAAAAGTGATGCGTAATTATGCGGAAATCTCAGCCAATACCATTCACCGCACCATTTACAAACAGCAAACCAATGCCAATGGCAACGTCTATTTTGCACCATTAATCAACAAAGAAAAAACTACTTTATATATTGTAGATGAGGCTTCTATGATTTCTTCAGACAGAGACATGGGAGAAAACGGACTGTTAGCCGATTTGATACAGTTTGTTTTTGCGGACAATTCTAACAAATTAATGATTGTTGGAGATGGAGCGCAATTACCCCCTGTTGGTCAAGAAATCAGTGCCGCTTTGGATAAAGACAGGTTGAGCAGTTATGGCTTGAATGTGTTTGAGGCTGAACTCAGAGATGTGGTACGCCAGCAAAAGTTATCGGGTATTTTGTACAATGCTACTTTGATGCGGAATTTGTTGGCTAAAAATTCTACCGCCATTACTTTTCATACTTCTGGTTTTTCGGATATTTACCCAATTCCTTTGGACAAATTGGAAGATGGGTTGCGCTATGCCTACAAAAAATTTGGGGAAGAAGACACCATTATTATTTGCCGGTCAAACAAGGCTGCGGTTGCTTTTAACAATTATATCCGCCGACAAATTAGGTTTGTAGATTCCGAAATCGATGCCGGAGATATGTTGATGGTGGTAAAAAACAACTATACCACTTTGCCTGCCGACAACAAAGCAGGTTTTATTGCCAATGGCGATATGATTGAAATTCGCCGCATCCGCCGTACGGAAGAAGTGTATGGGTTTAGGTTTGCGACCATAGAATTTGCTTTATTGGATTATCCTGACCTGCCGAATGTGGAAGCTAAAATATTTTTAGACACACTCCAATCTGACGCGCCAGCGTTGACATCAGCCCAGCTCAAGGAACTATATGAAGCCGTCATGGAAGATTATAACCATATCGCCAACAAAGCGGAGCGAAACAAGGCCATTAGAAAAGATCCTTACCTGACCGCATTGCAAGTTAAATTTGCCTATGCATTGACCTGTCATAAAGCCCAGGGCGGTCAGTGGAAAGCTGTTTTTGTGGATCAGGGTTACTTAACGGAGGAGATGTTGCATAAAGATTATGTGCGTTGGTTATATACTGCATTGACGCGTGCTTCGACAGAATTGTATTTGATGAATTTTGACGAACGTTTTTTTGTAGAAAAAACAAGTTGATTATATTTCAGATGGGGCTTGATTGATGTGTTTTTGGTGGATTGAATAAAATAATTCAAAAAATGACATTCAAAAATCAAATTTATTTTGCCATATTTACGTTCTAACTTACAATTGTTTTATTCAAATTAAATGTATAACACCATGTTAAAAAATCTTGTATCTACCCTGTTCTTATTTTGTGGACTTGTTTTTATTGCCAATGCGCAAGCCCCTGCAACTCCAGCTCCTTCAGACGAGAAAAAAGCTGAAATTACATTTGAAAAAAGCCTTCATAATTTTGGAGACATTCATCAGGGTGATGTGGTTACCAATGTTTTTAAATTTAAAAACACTGGTAAAGCACCATTGATTATTTCAAATGTTTTGGTAACCTGTGGATGTACTGTTCCAGTTTGGCCAAAAGAACCAATT
>CALPQG020000390.1 GCA_943325655.2 Bifidobacterium breve
AGTAATTTCATCGTATTATTTATTTTCTTTAAGCCTTATATTTTGAATGTATATTTTTGAATACAACCTCGACAGCTGATTTTTATGGTCAAATTGGGTATAAAACTGTACTGAACTGATCCTCCCAATTTTGTTTTGATGCTCTAAGAAATCAAGCAATTTCAACAAACCAATATAATTACCCTGAGCAGTGATGGTTAAGGTTTCCAGACTGCTTGTTTCATCTTCGACAATATTTGCTTCCGGAAATTCGCTTAAGGTCAATTTGTTTTTCGCACAAAAATCACTGGTGATTCCCAAAATATATTCTTTGTCCCTGGTATCATCAAACTTATAATTGCTCATTTTAGAATTGAGTTTTTTAAGTTTGTTTTTTAACCGCGCCAGTTTATCTGGAGAATTATTGGCCATTTGAGATTCAAGTTTTGAAACCTGCCCATAAAGCTCCATGGTATTGGAAATGGCATATTGGTAACTTAGCCACAACAATACAATTACTCCTGGAAGCAGTAGCCTATTGCGTTGTTTGTAGGTGAGTGTTTTTAGCATTTGTTTATTTATTGTTTGGATTAAAATTTTAGACTGAAAATTCAATAGTAAAGGCCTCACCCTAAATCCCTCTCCAAAAGGAGAGGGACTTTATATCCCGATGAAATCATCATTTATCTATTAAACTCAAGCAATTCCTCTAAGAATTAATCATGAATTTATGATTGATGGCTAGCTCCCTCTCCTTTAGAGGGTTGGGGTGAGGCTTTTTGTTGAATTCTTTCCCCTCTCTTGATTACCTATTTCTTTTATCCTTATTTCTGTTATTCTTTTACTTTTATATCTAATTTGAAATTGGCAAGATGCTCCCTGTTGTCATAAAGGTAATTGTTCAATTTTACACTTTCAATCCAGCCATAATCATCAATCACCTTGATCCAGGAATTCAATGCCGATGGATTGGAACAAGTCCCCGTAATAACGATTTCACCATTTTTGAAAACCTGCTTTTTGATTTCATTCTCCACCACCGCTTCTACAGGATGCAGTTTCATGTCCGTCAACTTGATCGACACAGGAACCGCTGAGGCCAGCCTGTCGGCATAATAGGACATTTTTGAAGGAGACAACCATCCCGCTTTTTGAAGAAATTCCTCTTTTTGATTTACCTGTTTTTGTAAGTTTTCCTGTAGCGCATACTCATTACCAGAGCCATACCTTTGTTTTTGAAGCTCTTTATTTTTGTCATCATAGATGGAATACAACACAATATTAAGCAGCAACAATCCTAGAAAGAAAATCATCGCCGCCCAGCCTGCTTTTTTGAAAAACAAACGTTCTGTCCAGTCTGCGGCAGTTTTTTCTACTTCCTGTATACCTTCACAGCACACTTCTACTCTTACCAAAAACTGTAATGCCACCGCATAACTTAACAGCTGTGAAGACTTCAACTCTTGATCGCCAACTTTTACAAGCGCATCCTCCGCGGGCACATTCACCGAAAATCCAACAATATGATTTTCTATGATGCTCAACTCATAACCAGCCAATGTGCCTGAAAGAGAGGAGATCAAAGGTAAAATCAATTCCATCACAAATGGACCAAAACTTACGGCCACAGGCATTTCGATTTGCTTGCTGAAATCGCTTAACCATTCATCCAACACATTTTTTCGGATGATAGAAATATAATGCGTCGTTTGTTGGAGGTAAAAATCTTCGTCTTTGGCATTGGGAATAAAAGCAGACACCATTTTATGCCTTTCGACTTTGCTTCCACTAATATTTTTATGCAAAAAACCTTTGCCATCAATATGAATCGCCAAAGGACAATTTGGAGGAATTGTAGCCTTTACGATTTCTAAGGAATCAATATTGGTTTCCTGTGCTTTGATTACAATCAAACCTTTTTCCTGTTCCAGTAAACAATAGCTGTACTGTATTGCGCCATCCTGTGCGATATGCACAGAGATACCAGCAACGATGTTTTGCTTTACTATTTTTTGCTTAAAGGCCTGAAACATAAAAATTAATAAATAATGGTTGGTCTAATAAATACCAATTGCTTGGTTTTGGTTTTAGATTTCGTGCGACTGCTAAAAAGCCATTTGATGACAGGAATTCTTGCTAAAAAAGGAACCCCAGTACCTGTTTCTGATTTCTCTAATTTCTCTAATCCTCCCAAAACAACCATTTCATCATTCCTTACGCGCACCATAGATTTGAAGGCACTTGTAGACGTGGGAGGTGGCGCTCCGGCAGTAGCATTGGCTGAGAAGTCCGTATTTTCAACATCTATTTCAAGGGTAACCTGGTCGTCTCCTGAAACAGTTGGATGAATTTTAATGGTCAAATTGGCTTGTACGGATACATATTGTACTGTTTTGGTGATGGTGGAAGTAAGTGTTCCCTGGATATTTTGTGTGGGTTGTTCGTAATATTTCGTGTTCCCAATTTTAAGGTTTGCTTCGTGGCCGTTGAGCGTAGACAACTTTGGCGTCGATTGTACATTCACATCTCCTTGCCCTTCCACCGCACTCAGGCTGGCATAAAAATTTGGTGTCACACGACCCAGGTTAAAAATATTATTTTGATCCAAAGTGGTTAAGAGCGAATTTACAGATTTGGAACTGAAGGTAAAATCAAAGCCGGGAAACAAAGTCCCTCCTGTTTTTCTGGTAGAATCAAGTCCTGCTGAAATGCCTGTTTTTAAAGTTTTTGATTTTTGAACATTCACAATAATGACTTCAATGGTAATCATGGGGACCACCTTATCGAGCTGTTTTACAAAAGTCTCTATTTCCGCGGAGCGAATTTCAGAACCACTAATGATCAAGGCATTGAGTTCTTTGAAAAATTTTATGTCAACCCCTTTTTTTAGGTCTGACGGAATATTTTCTAAAATAATTTCAGCCGAACGATGTTGTAATTGAATGACCTTACTTGTTCTCAAACCTTCTAGACCTCTTTCACCAATCAAATACACTTTGCCTTCTTTTTTATAAGTATGTTC
>CALPQG020000391.1 GCA_943325655.2 Bifidobacterium breve
AGTGGTATCGTTATAAGTTAAGGTGAAGTTTTTGCCATTGATGGAGAATTTGCCACATGGTAAAACTACCTTTTTGCTTCCTTCCGTTCTGGCCGCTGAATAATCATCTGATTTGTAAATTTTTTCAATGTCGTCATTGACATTGTCCAATTCATTTTTTGCAGTAGCATCACTTGCTTTTTCGTTAGGAGTAAGGCTAATTTCATCAGCAGGGAGAATGTCGTCGGTAGGTGTTTTTTTACATCCACTAAAGAGGATTGTTGCAAGTATGCTGGAAAGGATGATTGTTCTTTTCATAAAATATATTATTTATTGGATATTTGGGTTTGTTGTATGTGCTTTTCGATGCATAAATATACTAAAGGTTTAATGTGAATTTTAAAAACATTTATAATTCAGATAAATTTCTTATCACTACTGAGGCGCAGTAACAACCAAATATTGGTGGTAGGTATGAAATTGTACCAATAACTGATTTTTTATTGTTCGAACCATCGGTTAAAATTACCCTTTCTTTTTCAATTTTTTCAGTTGAAAAAACTACATTAACTCCTTTGAATATTCCTTGCTGGTGTAATCTTTTTCTCACATAACGGGCTAATTTGCAATTGTAGGTTTCAGAAATGTCTCCAAGTAGAATTTGACTCGGATCCATTTTCCCTCCGGCGCCCATTGAACTAATTAATTTTATTTTTCGGTCAATCACATGTTTGATCAAATATATTTTGGGGGTTAGGGTATCAATGGCATCAATAACATAATCGGGTTGATGTTGGTCTAACAAATTCGGGATGGCTTCATTGATTAAATAAACCTGAATCATTTCGATATTCAAATCAGGGTTGATGTCTTTTAACCGGTTTCCAATCGCGTGTACTTTTGGAATTCCATTGGTGCTTACTAATGCTCCCAGTTGTCGGTTTCTATTGCTTTGTTCCACCACGTCACAATCAACAATCACCATGTTTCCAATTCCAGCACGTGCAATCATTTCTGCCGCAGCAGCCCCAACTCCACCAAGTCCAACAACCATCACTTTAGAATTTGTGAGCTTCGTTAGTTTTTCTTTTCCAAGTAATAATTCTGTTCTTATATTCCAATAGGTTGTCATTATTCGTTTTTAGTTTTAGGGTTATTTTTAGCTAAAATCTTGAGTAGGCTAGTTATTAATGTCGTTAATTTAAGAAAAGATTAGCGGTATTCCGTAATCCGCTTGATCCGCGTTCCATCCCGCACTTGCGGGATTATTCTTTGACAAAGAATAAAAACAAAATTGCACACCAATTTGACGGATTTTCACGTAACTAAATTCATTCACTGAACCACATAGGGCTGGTTTTAGCTTTTTTGTTAAAAGTTTTAACTCTAAAATTTACTTTTGTTTTTACTTTCAACATATTTTAAATTTTGTTTGAGGCACTATATTTAAGGTTGAACAAGTTTTTGCTTAAAACTCTAATCTGATAACTCTAAACTAACAACTCTAAACTGATTACTAACCGAAAATTCAATATCCCAACTCCTTTAAAACCATGTCGGGATTGGTTTTTCCTTTGTTGTAAAAAATCATTGCTTCATTGGCTTTGTTGCTGAACATCCCATGTACAAATATACTGTATTTTAGCATTTGTTCTTGTGAATCAAAGGAGTAAGCGTGTACTTTTAAACCACTATTTTTTAGAGTCAGGGCATGTTGTGGGCTCAATAACTCTTTGTAATTGTTGGGTTCACCGGCGATACTGGGGCCAATAATGGTGGCACCATGTTTTTGTCCAAACATTACCCAAGCCTTGAATGTGGAAAGGCTGTCGTCAGGAATGTCTCCATGATCATTTCCTCTCCACAATAAAAAGCAGGTTGGAATAGTTCTCACGAATACTTTTTGCAAGGTTATCAAACTTTTTTTCGAAAATGTTTGAAGTATCACCCTGTTGGGAGTATTCGCAACGCCGACTTTTCCCGGAATGGTTTGGATTGATTTGAGCGAATTGACATGGATATGGTACCAACCCAAACGTTCCAACTCAAATTTTAAATCGGATTCTATATGAGGAAATAAGTCGGGCACTTTGGTTTCAACATAAATCCCCGGCCTGTTTCCATTGTCATTTGGATCTGGTTCATAGAGGGTTGTAATCAATCCTGAGATGTTTTTACTGATGATTCTTTTACCATTTTTTTCTCTTTTAATTCGTTTTCCTTCAGCGATTTGCGTGATGTCTTCTAACGTTAAAATGTCTAATCCTTCGAAATTGTTTTTGGCCCTTGAGGGATAGGTTTTATTGAACCAAGAACCAACATCCAAGGTCAACAACTCCTGGTAAGTGAAAGTGGAAACAGGGTCATTTTTACGGTTGGGAAATTTGGCAGCTACATCGGTAGTGCGGAGTAATTTGTCGTCATGAAGCGCAATCAAATAGCCGTCTTTGGTTCTTTGTAAATCAAATTCTACATAATCGGCACCTGTATTTCTGGCCCATCGCATGGCCGCTTCGCTTTCTTCAGGTGCATAAAAAGTTGTACCACGATGTGCGATGACAAGGTGATTGGGTAAGGACGCAATGATTTCTTTTTGAACAGTACTTAATTCAATAGCAGTATTGGAAGTATGATTTCTTTTGCACCCCACTAAAAACACCCCAATGGCGAACAGGCTTATAACGAATATGTAAATTGATTTATACAAGTCTTTTGAGTTTTGAATGTTGAATGTTAAATGTTGAATTTTGAATGTTGAATTTTAAATTTTGAATGAAATGATTTTATACTTCCCCAAATGCCCTGAAAGGGCACAACATAACAACATTGGGCAGCGCCCAATGCCCAGAACAATCACAATACCACAAGCCCTGAAAGGGCGCAATAAAACAACATCGGGCAACGCCCGATGATCTGTGCCCGATGATCTGTGCCCGATGATCTGTGCCCGATGATCTGTGCCCGATGATCTGTGCCCGATGATCTGTGCCCGATGATCTGTGCCCGATGATCTGTGCCCGAT